>CALDFW010000133.1 GCA_937942165.1 uncultured bacterium
TGGCACCGAGGTCGCGCTCTTTCGCACGAGCGAAGGCGGCATGTCGCGTATGGCCGTGAGCTGGGATACGCCGGGTGAAGGCGGAGAGCGCGGACGCATTCGCACGGAGCGGGGGACGTACTACGGCTCGTTTAAGGGCGCTGGAGAAGAAGCCCTGCCGGAGATAAAGCGTCCGCCCTTGCCGCCCGGCGTTGATGCCGGCGGTCACGGCGGATCGCACGGATACTTGATGAACGAGTTTGTCGAGGCAATCTTGTCCGATCGCACGCCGTTGATCGACATCGCGCAGTCGCTCAATATGACCGTTAGCGGTATCGTAGCGCACGAGTCGGCGTTAAGGGACGGCGAGCTGATGAAGATTCCGCAGTATGCGCTCTAATGACCGCCCAGCGAGCGGATAAGCTGTCAGAAGCGGCGCGTGTAGCGCTGGCTATTCTCGAAGATAGGGCGATTGCTGAGCGGCGGCTTTCGTTTGTTCAGACGCTGCCGCCGGAGACCCTTCGCTGGTTGGGCGCGCAAATCACTATGTACGCGCTCGATACCTGCGACGAAAAGGGCGGGTGGAGAAAGCTCTGGCTGGCTCTGGTCGACCGGATGGGCTTTCCCCTCAAACCGTAGAAGTGAGGAGAGTGCGCATGAAGATATGGGTCGATGCAGATGCCTGTCCCGTGGTGATTAAAGAGATTTTGTTTAGGGCCGCCGAGCGCACGGGTGTTCCGCTGACGCTGGTGGCCAATCAGTATCTGCGCGTGCCCTCTTCAGAGCACATCTCCGTTCAGGTGGTTGGGTCCGAACTAGATGCGGCCGACGAGGAGATCGTGCGGCTCGTAGAAGCGGGTGACTTGGTCGTGACGAGTGATATCCCACTGGCCGCAGAAGTCATCGAGAAGGGTGGGCGTGCACTCAGCCCGCGCGGCGAGCTCTACTCACCGGAGAACATCGGCGCCATCCTAAACATGCGCGATTTTATGCACACGCTGCGGGCCAGCGACGTCGAGGCGGGTGGACCGCCCGCGCTGAGTCAGAGCGATCGAAACGAGTTTGCCAACTACTTGAATAGCATGCTGTCTAAGTTTCAGCAAGGCCTGTAGTCAATCGGTGCATTCTGCTCATAGCGCGCGGCTTTCTTCCTCGGCCGCTAGGTCGATCTCTGCGACAAAGACATCCGCAGGTCCGGATTTGAAGTACGAGAGCTCGTGCGGATAGTCGGGGGGCGGCGCCTCTCGGCGCAGTGAAGCCCACCGCTCTATGTGGTGCAGGCGCCGTTTGTCCCCTTCGAGAACGCCGCTCAGATAGGCGTGCTGTGAGTAGTAGCTGATGATCAGTCTATTTTCCTCTAATGAAAGCAGGCCCGGGTAGGCCGCATCGCCGTCGCTGGGCAGCGCGAGCACCGGCGTCAAACCGCGCTCGTCGAGTCGGAAAATACCGGTGTTACCAGCGGGTGTGTGCTGTCCAATCCAGGGCGCTTTGGGATCGCGGCGCCCGGCGACGTAGACTTGGCCGCCCGATTCGCACAGCGCCGGGCAGTGTATTAAGGCCTTCAGGTCAATGCAGGACCACTTCTCATAGGGTGGGTTTGCCACATAGAGCAGCGCGTGCTGCCCGGGCTCGCGCTTGGTGCGCGACACGCACCACAGGGCCCCGTCGGGTCGAAAGATCAGGTCGGCTTCGTTAAAGCGCGGCGTGGTGCGATGGTCCACTGCGCGGATCTCCTGCAGCTGCTGTGGGCTTTCGCCCTCGCTTTCGGGAATCCGCGAAATCATCTGCCAGTCTCGGCCATTGGGGCTGGAAAGCAGCTCTCCTCCCTTCTCGGCGCAGTAGAAGGTTCCGTCGTGCACGCGCACGCGCCACAGCCAGTAGTTTCGGTCGCATATTTGCGTTGGGGTCGACCACCGATAGCCGTCGCTCGAAGCCGAGACGTACGTGTGCGCGACCTGGCGGACCTTTCCTTCTATGGTTTCGTAGTGACTGTTGGCGCAGAAGACAAAGAGCTCGTCGTCGGTAGCCGCTAGCTTGGCGTCTCGGGCGTCGTAAGGCGTCTTGAAGACGGCCACTTCGTCCCAGCGTCTTAAATCGGCGGATCGCATCAAAACGACCACGCCATCGGGTGCCGAGTGTGCGGACGTGCGATCGTATACCAACCAGAACGTGTCGTTCCAAAAACAGAGGTCGGAACACATATTGTGCCAGCCGTCTCGAACGACGGTGTGATGGGATAGAATATGAGCCATGCGCGTAGATCCTGTCTAGTCTGAGCGTATGAGGCGCTCTGTGAGCGGGCTTCTCAGGATGCCCGTACACCAATCTATGTGAATTCGGTGAAACAAAAAAATGCCCGCTCCCTTTGGCCTGTGCAACGCGCTTGCCAAGGTAGATTTACCGGGTCTAACTTAGGGCGCCGATGGGACAACCGAGCAGTATGACGTAGCGCATCCAATAGGGGAGAGGTCAGAGCATGGCTAAGCGTAAGCGTGCACCGCGGACGAAAAAGAAGCAAGGGATCAACGGGAACGATGCAGACCTAATCGAGCTCGGCGCTCGGCGCGAACTCTTTGTCGACGACTATCTCATCGAGCGCATGGACAATGCCCAACTGCGCCTGCACGAACCCGTGCCGCGCAACGTGGCCATTGAGCACGAGGCGCCGTGGGAGGGCAATACCAGCGGCTACCACACGATCTTTAAAGACGGCCGGCTGTTTCGAGCCTACTACCGCGGCTCTCACTATGAGCCCAACGCGCCGTACAAGCCCGTCGTGTGCTACGCCGAAAGCAGCGACGGCATCGAGTGGTATAAGCCGGAGCTAGGCTTAGTTAGCCATAAGGGCTCAATGCGCAACAATATCATATGGGACGGACCCGGCGCGCTCAACTTTACGCCCTTTCTCGACCGAAATCCCAAGTGCCGAAAGGGAGAGGAATACAAGGCGCTAGGCAGTCCGCATGCCAGCAGCCAGAAAGAGCAGGCCCAGCTCGCCTTCAAGTCGCCAGACGGTATACACTGGAGCCTGCTGTCAAAGAAACCGGTGATGGATCACACGATGGGCACTAACTTATTTGACTCACAGAACGTCGCCTTTTACGATCCGCAGCGCGCTTGCTACGTCGAATATCACCGCGATTCGATCTATCCCGACGGGGTGCGCTACCGCCAGATCATGACCTGCACCTCTAAGGACTTCCGCCGCTGGACGGAGCAGCGGTTGCTCGACTACGGCGATGCACCGCTCGAGCATCTCTACACCAACGCAGTGACGCCCTACTATCGCGCTCCCCACATCTATATGGGTTTTCCCAAGCGCCTCGTGCCGGATCGTCGTCGCTCCGGCCATCGACCGCCTGGCGTATCGGATACGGTCTTTATGACCAGCCGCGATGGCCTGAGTTTTAAGCGCTGGGGCGAGGCCTTTGTGCGGCCCGGTCTACAGCCGGAGCGCTGGGAGACGCGCAACAATATGACGGCGTGGGGCATGGTCGAGACGGCCAACTATCTTCCCACGGCGCCCAAGGAGCTGTCGATTTTTGTCAGCGAGGGATACTATGGAAATGAAAACGTTCGGCTACGCCGCTTTACGCTGCGCGTAGACGGCTTTGTCTCTGTGCGTGCGCCCCTGAAAGGCGGTGAATTGGTCACGCGTCCCTTCGCGTTTGAGGGCGGCGCGCTGAGCCTAAATATCAGCACATCTGCTGCCGGTTCTGCGCGCGTCGAACTGCAGGACGCCGACGGCAGGCCCATTGAAGGATACGCGCTGAGCGACTGCGACGAGATCTACGGAGACGATCTGGAACGCATGGTTACGTGGAAAGGACGGGCCGACGTGCGGGCTCTAGCGGGTCAAACGGTGCGCCTGCGCTTTGCGCTGAGCGATGCCGACCTTTACAGCCTGCAGTTTACGCCGCTACCCGATTAGAAAAATACCTTGTGCAATAGGCGTACGCTGCGCCCGGGTTCGGGAAAGAGCTCTTTGATACGGTTGAGATGTTTTCGATAGACTGCATCTGTGGCGTTTTGCAGGCTCAGCGAGAAGGCGTGTAGATGGTCGCGCCAATAGAGGTTATACTGGCCCGATAGATCCATGACGGCGTAGCCGTCGGTGGGAGTTTCAAAGGGTCCTATCTGCTTCTGGGCGGCTGCCCAGCGCAGTGATCCAGTCCACTCCAACGCTTCTAGTGGTTCGTAGGTCAGTCCGATGCGCCCCTGCAGCGGTGGCAGGCGTGGCATGGCTTCATCTTCTAATTCCGGCAGTATACCCTGCACGTAGCTCAGCGTTCCCGCCGTTTTCCACTGCGTGGTGAAGTGCCAGGAAAAAGAAGCCTCTGCGCCGCGCATAATCGCGTCTAGTCCAGCTGTCCGATACAGAAATAGATCGGCGCGGCGCCAGCTGCGCTGTCCGGTATTTTTGGGGAATATGTAACCGTCGATCTGATTGCGGAACAGGGCGATGTTCATATAGTCGCCATCGCGTCGGAACTCGAAAAAGACTTCCATACCCCACGCTCGTTCGCTGTCCAAGCTGCTGTTGCCTACCTCGTAGGCGTATGAAGCCAGGTGGGGTCCTTCCGAAAACAGCTCTTCGATACCCGGCGCGCGGAAGGTGCGCATGAGCGTAGCGCCCGTAGTTATCTGCGTGTGGAGTTGATACTGGAGGGAGAGCCCGCCGGATACTCCAGAGAATTTGCGCGTCCCGATGGGCCCTACCCGCTGAGAGTAGCGCACTTCGTCCGGCTGGATACGGCGCACGTCGGCACGTAGCGCACTCTGCGCCTGCCAAGGCCCATGCTGCCAGGCGCTGTAGGAGAAAATGGCGCCAGCATACTCTTCTGTATTCGGTGTAAAGTTGAGGCCCGCTGCGGCATAGTTGCGATACTCATACCAGAAGCCCAGCACTGAGCGCTGTCGCGCACCGGATGGCGTCCAGCGTACTCGTGCGCCGCCGTTGTGTGTCAGTACGCCAAACTCCATACCCAGTGCGCGACTGTCTTCGTATTCTGCATGTATGTAGCGAGAAAAAGCGTGATGGACATCTAGTATTTGTAATCCTATGCGCCTTCCCCCGCGCCACTGCGCTCGAAACTCAACGTGTTGGCGTTCCATCTCGATGGTTACGCCATTGGGATGGCCACCGTTGGGATCGGGTGGAATGCCATACTCTGAGCGGTATGCACCTAGGGCTCCACCGGCATAGCCTCTAGTGTGCACGGTGCTTAGGCCCAGCGCGGCGTTGCTCGTTTGGATACCCGTATTGACTAGCCTACCGCGCGGCGTCAAAACGTCTTCCGCCGTGCGCCAACTGCCATCTGCGCGGAGAGCGAGCGTGCTGCCTACAGGTTGGATTCGTTCGAGTCCCAAAGATAGACCGCTGTTGCTACTTTCTCCCTGCCAAGATGCAGATCCTCCCGCATTTCTAGGCCTTTCGACGGGCACGTAGTCGCGCCGGACGTTAATGACTCCTCCTAGCGCGTTGGATCCGTAGACCATGGTTTCTGGTCCACGCACGATTTCAATGCGCTGCGTCGTCATGGGATCGACGGCTACGGCGTGATCGGACGACGTGGCCGAGAGATCACCCGTGCGCTCGCCGTCTTCTAATATGAGCAGGCGGTCGCCGCTCAATCCGCGCAGCACGGGACGAGCGGGGGCTGGTCCCATAGAGCGCTGGGCAATGCCCGGTTCGTAGTCGATGGTTTCTGCAATGGTCTGGCTAAGGTTTTGTCGCAGCTTGTTGCCGCTAAACGAAATATCGGGTTTGTATAGTGGGACGGGGGAATCTGCGCGTTGGCCCTCGATGTGCACGCCTTCTAAGTGTAGCTCTCGGTGGCCTATGTAAAAATCTACATGCGCAGTGTCATTTGCAGTGATTTCTACGGCAAATCGGGTGTCGTGATAGCCGACGTGGAGGGCTTGAATAACGTAGCGTCCCGCGGGCAAAGCGGCAAAGAAAAAATGCCCCTGCTCGTCGGTCATCTGACCGCGTTCCGTGTCTTCTACTAGCACGGTAACCCAGCCGATGGGATCGCTGCTTTCGGCATCTAGCATGCGTCCGGCCAGCGCGCCGAATTGCGCGCTGGCCGTCGTCGTATACATCATCAGGAGAGCGAGACAAATGCAGCGTCCTCTCCGGAGCACTCGCATCGGAAGCGCGAGTTGAATATCACCCATTATTCGTCATCGTGATCGTGGTCTTCGCCGGGACCGTCTGCCGTCACGTGAATCTCAAAGGGCAGCGAAACAAAGTCGGCGTGGCCATTGTGGTTGAGTTTAATGACCATGGTGGTTTCACCTAGGCCTTCTCCTATGACGTGGAAAGCCCACAGTCCGTCCTCTTCATGCCACTCGACTTCTGCGATTGCAGAGTCGGTGACTTCCCAACCAAGCGAAAAGCCGTCGTCTGCGTCCGGCGTGAAGCTGTCGCCCTCTTCGTTTAGAAAGCGAACGGTTAGCAGCGCCGTTTCTTTCTCTAGGCCAACGTCAAGCTCACCGGTAACGACGCCCTGTTCGTAGCGCACGATCTCAGCGCCGCTGTTGTATAGAACAAAGCCGAACGCCTCAGCGTGCTCATCGTGATCGTGGTCTGCGGGGTTGTCGTCGCCGCATCCGGCAACGAGAGTCAGCGCCGTAAGTGCACAGATAGAAGATATTTTTTTTAACACGTTTCATTCTCCATTGAAAGATACGCTTCCTACCCGTAAACAGTATGCGGTAAGTCGCGTATGACGGCTCGTACGAGCACGCAGAAGCGCCGCGTAGTCACACCGAGCCACTGGTAAGGGTTGAAATGCCGATCGCACGTCGTGCCACGGATGGGGTGAACGGGCGAACAGGTAGTATGGAGTGAGCCGATGGCGTGCCCTAACAGAGCACGGCGTCAGCTATGTGAAACGCGGAGGAGCTCGACTAGAGCGAGAGAAACCGCAAAACAGCAGATGGTGAGGTATGGATCTGTCGGGCTGAACAAGTGCGATGCACAGAGCAACGGAGAATGCGACTGCCACCGCGACTGCCAGCTGCACTAGGCTGTTTTCCAACATGTGCACCGGGCAGCTTTCGGGCTCGACTGAGAGCTCGTGAAAGAGCTCGTGCCCTAGCGGCAGGCCTAAAAATAGGCCTAGTAGGAGCGTGCCTAGGAGGAAACCGGCTACCTGTAGGTGACGCGGTGAGCGATGTGCAGCAGTCTGATCCATGCATGGAAATATGGAGTTAGCGGCAAATAAATCAATAGCGGGGTCGATTATTTTATCGAGTGACCCTACGAAAAAACGGCTGCATAAAGCTTTTTCTGATTTTTTTGCGATTTGCTGGAACCCTGCATATGGATCGGGCGTTTCACTCTATGCGGGTCGAACCGGTCACGACTCGCATCCCTCCCGACGGCGAGGAACGCCTTTCGCAAGAAAAGCGTTCCTCGTCGTTTTTTTATTGCTATTGGGGGTGCTTTGACGGCGGGCGATAGTGCCTAATGCCAGAGCGGCTCGCCGTCCTCCAGCATGCTCTGCAAGAACTCTTCGTTGAGCTCTACGCCGAGCCCGGGCGCTTCCGTCATCGCCACGTGGCCGTCCTGAATAACGGCCTCATCCGAGTTGACGACGTCGTTCCAGGTCGGGTCGTCAAAGCGGTGGAATTCTAGCGCCAGAAAGTTGGGCACGCTGGCGCAAACGTGCGCATCGCCAACGGTGCTCAGCGCGCTGGAGTTGTTGTGCGGTGCAAAGGGTATGTAGTAGGTCTCGGCCATATTGGCGATTTTGCGACATTCGCTTAGGCCGCCGCACTTGGATATATCGGGCATGATGATATCGACGGCCTGTTTTTCGATGATTTCGCGAAAGCCGTAGCGCAGGTACGCATTCTCTCCGGCGCAGATAGGCGTCTTAGTGGAGTGCGTGATATTGGCCATGGCCTGAATATTTTCCGGCGGCACCGGCTCTTCCAACCACATCAGGTTCAGATCTTCTAATTCGTGGGCGATTTTCATACCCGCGGTGGCATCGTAGCGCCCGTGCAGATCGATCGCTAGATCCATATGAGGTCCGACGGCCTCGCGAATGGCGTGGGCCTGATCGACCATGATTTCCAGCTCTCCGGGCGTTACCGACCAGTTCCAAGCGTCCGCTTTGTGTGGATTGCCGGCGTCGTCTAGGTCAAACTTAATCGCGGTAAAGCCCTTGGAACGGGCCTCTTCGGCGCGCTCCTGGCAGTTGGTCATGGCGCTGTCTACGTATAGGCGCACACGGTCGCGAAACTTTCCGCCTAGGAGCCTATACACAGGCACGCCCTGCGCTTTGCCGGCCAGGTCCCACAGGGCGATCTCCAGTCCCGTCAGAGCGGATATGCCTAGCCCGGCCATCCCGCCGCGGAAGATATAGCTGCGGCGAATGCCCTCGAAGCAGGCGTCGACGTCGCGCGGGTCTTGGCCGATTAGCTGCTGGGCCATCGTCTGCGTGGAGCCGCGCCAACCGCCGTCGACGTGGCTGGCCTCGCCCGTTCCGTAAATGCCCTGATCGGTGTAAATGCGCACGTAGTGGTAGAGGTAGCGCCGTCGACCGTCGACAATAATGGGCACTTCGGCGGTCTTAATCTCGGTGATTTTCATGGGAGTATACCTTTCTACTATGAGATTCGTAACGTCGTTTGTTTAGGCGGTTTTCCCCATTAGGTAGTCCCAATTTTTTCGGCGGATCGCACGCTCTTTATAGTGGTCGCTCTGCGAGACCTGTAGGGGGTTTGAAAAATTGAGAATATTGTTCGGATCGGCCGCCGTATCGCGCGCATTCCAATCCGTTGGTTTATCCTTGCTCTCTGGGTCGTGGTTCCAGCTGGGCTGCTCGTTTTCCTTGGTGCGGCGAAAGAGAAACTTGATCATGTGGCGTTTGTGGTCGGAGCGGTTGGCCGCCGTGCCGTGCCACAGGTCGTAGTGCGTAAAGGCAACGGTGCCGGCCTTGACGACGAGGGGCACCTGACCGCGGATATTGGTGTAGTGCGCCATGCGATCGGTCGGTGCATTGCGGAACTGCGTGCCCGGCACGATGACGGTCGGGCCCATATCGGGCGTAATATCGGTCGGATAATACAGGCCGAGAAAGCGATTGATAAGCGTATCCCGGTTGTTGAGGCCGTCCTGGTGCCAATTCATATGTCCCGAATGGGGCTGTTTGCAGTGCCAGTGGCGGTGGGACTGGACTTCATACTCGTGCCCTAGGAGGCTGATTAGCGCCCCTTTGACCTGCGGGTGGTCTAGCACCTGCCACAGCTCGGGTACGGCTTCGGTGATGGCATCGCCGGGGTTGTGATCGAGCGCGTCTAATTGGTCGGCAATGGATTCGTTGAGCCCGGCGGGTAGTTCAGGCTCGACGAGGTGATATCCTTTGACGATAAATTCAGCGACTTCGCCATCGCTTAGTAGAAAAGAGTCATCCATCTACGACCTCCATTTTCTGCAAGATGAATTCGTATCCCACCACGTCCAGTTCGCGGTCGTCAAAGGGGGCCTGTAAGTGGGGAAATTGCACGATCTGCCAGCCGTCTACGAGGGCATCGTGCACGGTTTTATAAGGCCACTCGAGCGCTTCAGCACTGATTTCGACGCGGAAACCCGCAGTGGGTTCAATCTGAGTGAGCCCAATGATGTCGGAAAAAACGCTCGGCGTGCGCGCGTGTAAATAGAGCAGGCGCTGGCGGGGTTGGGACATGGCGGGGTGGCCCTCTTTGCTGTGGGTGAAAAATCGAGCGCTAATATAGCAATGGGGTTGTGCGGCGACCAGAGGCAGTGGCCGGCTGCTTTTTCAGCCTTCCCTTTGGTGTTAGCTTGTTGGTCGACCACTCGATAGAAAAAGGACACAGTCTTATGAAGATCACTTCTATTCAAGCCGTAAAACTACAAATGCCCCAAGCTGCAGCGCCTTCTACTGCGCGCTCTGCATCTTCTGTGACCTCGCCGCAGTATGCGTTGGGACATCCGCAAGCCGAGAGCAAAACGCCGCCGCGTCGTCGGGCTTGGGCCGCAGAGGCCGAGGTGGCCAACCCCATGTCGCGCTATCCGCACGTCAAGCGCCATCGGTCGATGTGGCTGCCTAAAGAGTGGGGTGCTGTCTGGTGCAAAGTAACCCTGGAAGATGGAACCTGGGGACTGGGCTCTACGGCACACGGCAGGCCCGTCGCGGCAGTGATTGAAGACCACTTGGCACCTCAGCTCGTCGGTCAGGACATCCTAGCTGGGGAAAAGCTGGCCGATATGATGTTCCGACTGACCAAGCCCTACGGCACGGTGGGATTGGCTTCATACGCTATTAGCGCGGTGGATCTGGCGCTGTGGGATGCACGTGGGAAAGCGCTGGACAAGCCCGTGTACGAACTGCTGGGGGGACCGCAGAAAGAGCGGTTGCTGTGCTACGCCACGGGCAACGACGTCGATTGGTATCAGGAGCTGGGCTTTACGGCCTTCAAGTTGGCCTGTCCCTATGGACCGGCCGATGGTTTGGACGGCCTGAAGAAAAACGAAGATTTTGTCGCCGCAGCGCGCGAGCAGATCGGCGACGAGTGCGAGCTGATGCTCGACTGCTGGATGGCCTTTGACGTCGAGTACACGGTGAGACTGGCCGAGCGCCTGCGCCCCTATGGGTTAAAGTGGATCGAAGAGTGTCTGCTATCAGAGGACTTCGACGGGCACCGCGCGCTGCGTCAGCGCCTGCCTTGGCAGGGGTTAGCTACGGGGGAACACTGGTACACGCACGTGCCTTTTCAATGGGCCTGCGCCCATCGGGTCGTCGATATTCTGCAGCCCGACATACAGTGGGTTGGCGGTATGAGCTCGTGTCTAAAAATTGCCGCAGCCGCCGACGCAGCGGGGGTTGCGGTGCTGCCGCACGGCGGCGGCGGCACGGCCTTCGGACAGCACTTTTCGCTGGCGATGGGCTGCGCGCCGCTGGCCGAGTATTTTATCGGTTCGCCTCCCGGCGTGCCGTTAGAAGAACTGCCGCGCCTGCCGGGCGTAGCCATCGCCAAAGACGGCTACGTCGTGCCCAGCAACGGTCCCGGATTTGGCATGGACGTTTCGGAAGACTGGCTAGTGCCGTTTTTTTAACGAATTGCTAGCTCTTTAACTCATTGCGCAGCTGCGCGCCGTTGTCGTCCCACCACGAGTGTAGAATCGTCACGTCGGTTCCTATGCAGAAGTGACGGACGCCCATGTCGAGAAAGGGCTGCTGGCTGCCGTCTAGCGCGTTGAGCTCTACGCGCGGCGGCACGCCTTTTTCCAGGGCTTTGCGAAATATGAATTCCTGGGCCTCCAAGACTTCTGGTATGGTTCGTTCACCGGGTCGACCGATATTCATCGAGTAGTCGGCACTGCCCCACTGTATCATGTCGACGCCGTCGACGTCGAGAATTTCTTCGAGCTGATCGACGGCGCTCTGCTTCTCAATCATCACGACGACCACGACGTCGCGCAGCGCCTCCACGTAGGCTTTGCTGCCGCCGTATCCCATGTAGGTGAAGCGGCGCGTTGCCACGCCGTAGGTGCCGCCCTCGTCGGGGTGGTCAGCGCGCACGCAGCGCACGCATTCGGCTGCGTCCTCGGCCGAGCGCACGTCGGCAAAGAGCACGCTGTGAAAGCCCGACCCGACGGCGCGCTGTGCCACATAGGCGCGGTGTTCGGCGTCTACTTTGATCATCATAGACAGGTCATACAGGTCGCCGGCGCGGCCTAGGTTGTCTAGGTCGTGCAGATCAAAGGGCGCGTATTCAGCTACAAATTCTACGTAATCGTAGTGGCCCGTATGGCCGATGGCTTCGACCATAGAAGGCCAGGTCGTGTGGATGTGGGTCCCTAGAGTGGGTGCTCCCTGCTGCAGTCTCTGGCGCAAGATATTGGGTCGCATAGTGTGCTAATTCAGCCTTGTTTCGAGTGGAGCAGCCGCCCAGCCTCTGAGCGTCGACTGCGAATGCCTAAGGGGTAAATGTAGTCTGGATTACGCGCGTGGAAAAGCGGTGCCGTCCTGTGGCTGGTAGCCGAGTACACGACAGGCGTCCTCTACGTCCTGCCAGCCCTTTTTATGGCGCGATATGCCGGGTACGACGGCCCATTCTAGATCTTCTACGTCGACACAGCAGGCGAAGAGCTGTGCCGTATCGCGCGGGCTAATTTCGTGGGAGGGTTTTTCTGGATTCCAATCGCCGCTCTGGTCAAACCGCGGGCTGCCCAACCGCACGCTAATGCAGGAAAGGTCGTGCTGATCCGCATACACGCGTCCCAGTGCCTCTCCAAAGCACTTGGTCGCACCGTAGACGTTTTGCGGGAACACGGGCACGTCCCACGACACGGCCCGATCGCCCCGATATCCGAGTACGGCATTGATGCTGCTGGCGAATACGACGCGCCGACAGCCGCTGCGCCGCGCCGCTTCAAAGCCGTTGTAGCAGCCGATCAGGTTGAGGTCGATGAGCGTCTCGTAAAAGTCGGCGCTAGGGCTGCGGTCGGCGGCCAGATGTACGACGACGTCTACGTCTCGACACGCCTTGGTAAAGGACTCTAAGTCGCGAATGTCTAGCGAGACAAACTCCTCGTGACTAGCTAGGTCGGAGATGGGCTGAATATCAGCTAAGCGCAACGCATAGCGATCGCCCCAGTGCTGGCGTAAAATGCCGCCAACGAGTCCGGCGGCTCCTGTGATGAGCACGTGCGGTTTAGTTGTCATGGGCTATACCTGCGTTTCTAAGCGGTCTGTGGCCGGCGGCGGCGTGGGTGAAAGCATGGAAAGCTCGGCGCGCTGTGCGTCGCTCATATCGAACTCGGCGGCGGCCAGAGAGGGCGCTAGCTGTTCGAGGTTGCGGCCGCCGATAATGGGTGCAGTAATGGCCGGATGCGATTGGGCCCAGGCGACGGCCAGCGTAACGGGATGAATCTCCCTGTCGGCTGCATACCTCGTGAACCGTTCGGCTACTTCGTAATAGACGTCGAGGCTGTAGCGCTTGGCGTAGTTTTCTTTTTCGATAATGCGCCCCTGCTCGGGTCGCCTGTCGATGCCGTACTTGCCGCTGAGCAGGCCGCCGCCCAGCGGGCTGTAGGGGATGACGCCGAGCTGTTCGGATTGGGCGAGCGGGAGAATCTCCACCTCGGCCTGGCGTTTGGCCAAATTGTACATCGGCTGAATGCACTCAAAGCGAGCCAGGCCTTCGCGCGCGCTGATGCCCAGCGATTTGGCGATTTGCCAAGCGGCCCAGTTGCTGACGCAGGGATAGAGAATCTTGCCCTGCTGCACTAGGTGGTCGAGCGCGCGCAGCGTTTCGTCTATGGGCGTGTCGTCGTCAAAGTTGTGCACAAAGTAGAGGTCGAGTCGGTCGGTTTGCAGTCGTTTGAGGCTTGCCTCGACTTGGGTGCTGATATGGCGACGGGAAAGACCGCGGTCGTTTATATTGCTGCTCATGGCTCCGCAGACTTTTGATGTGAGGACGATCTGGTCGCGTTCACCTTGGATTAACTTGCCGAGTATTTCTTCGGACCGTCCGTTTGTGTATACGTTGGCCGTGTCAAAAAAGTTGATGCCGGTCTCGCGGCATTTGCGATACATCGCTGCGGACGTTTGCTCGTCGGCTTCGCCGCCAAAGGACATCGTGCCAAAACAGAGGGTAGAAACGCGGACGCCCGTGCGTCCGAGCTGGGTGTATTGCATGGCGAACTCCCGTGAATATGCAATGAGATGTGATGGCGGAGCGTTCCCGAAAAAGGGGGTTATCCTAGTCGGTAAGCCCCCACTGCGGGTAGACTTCTGGTATGTGCAGTCCGCCTGAGGGCATGGGGTGCGGAGTCCAGACGGCGGCAAAAGATGCGGCGCGGTGCTCGACCATCTGACAGCGCGCACAGGCGATGGACAGTTTGGTGCCTGCCGACGGGGGCAGTGGGCCCTCTAATAGACGTGACAGGCCCTCCCAGGGCAGAGCGATTTCTACCTGCCAGCCGCGGTCGATGTCGCGGCGCTCGTCAAGCGTGCCGTCGACCTTAACGGCGACCTCTATGCCCGGGAAATTCCAGTCGAAAAAGCCCCAGCGCATGCCGCGTTCGTGATACGGGCCGCCGTCGCCTCCAAAGACCATGGGCTTGTGCACGGCTAGGTCGAATTCGGGCACGTCATAGCGGCTGCCGCGTGGGTAGGCATCTTTCCATATGAAGAACATCTCCGAGCGCCGACCGTCTGGTGCAACTGCCAGCGTATAGTAGGCGCCAGGGCCGGCTATGTAGAGCTCTACCGCGTTTTCGGACCACGTCAGGCCCGTCCGCTCGTTGCGCGTGCAGTAGATATCGCGCTCTTCGAGCCAAAACCCAGCGTAGAGTGCGCGCTCGTCCCACAGCAGTGCGCTGCGCGTGTCAAAAAATCCCAGATCCCCGCTGTCGATGGCACCAAAGCGCGGCGTGCGTTCGGCTCCGCTCCACGCTGCCTTGCCGAGGTTGCCGTCAACCGTCAGCGGAGCCGACGCGCGTCTGCATACAAATTCTCGTGTCATGCCCGCACCTCGTCGACGGTTTTTTCGCTAAAGTGGATATACGTGAATCGCTCTGGGGTGTGCGAGTCGTACACCCCGTGGCTGTTCCACGCCCAGCCGGGGCAGGTGCGGCTGCCGCCCTCTTCAATCCACTGGAAACGCGATATATCCATGCGCCATACGTCGCCCTCTTTGGCCGGCAGGGAGCGGTCTCCAGCCAGGTGTTTGAGACCCTGCCAGGGAAAGGCGATCTCGGCAAACCAGCCCTGGTCCACGTCGCTGCTGTCGTTGATCGTGCCGTCTAAGTGCACGGCCCACT
>CALDFW010000134.1 GCA_937942165.1 uncultured bacterium
AATCTGCGGATTGAGCAGATTCATGCCAATGCCGGAAAAGACGCACAGGGCCAGCAGCGCTACGCGCAGCTTGTAGGGCTTCAGATAGCGTCCCAGCAGCTGTGCGTATACGCGAAGCGACACGCGTTCGCCGGCCGTTCCATCTTCCACAGGGGTCTGTTTTACTCGATCGTTCAGAAAAATATGGTCCGTTAAAGCGCCAGTCCGAGGCTGAACTGACCGGTCAGTTCACTTTGAGGGCAGGAATATAGTACGCGCGGTGTGCACTGCGCAAGCCCTCCGCTGCCCGCGGTGCGTCTGGGAGCCCAGTCTCTGCCTATTTACAGGGTAACAAACCCTTTTATATAGCCGTCTATCTTCCCGGCAACCTGCACCTGCATCGGGCTCGGATCGCCAACTTCAACGTCCACGAGTTCGACGCCTCTTCTAGGTTTATATCGCACGCTGCGCACGTTCATACCTATCTCCGCTTGGACCGGACGTCGCGCTTCTGCGCCCGACGCTTGTGCCGAGCGCTATCTCCCTCGCTCGACGCCGGTTTTTTTTCCAGCAGTTTCTCGAGTAGATCAGGCCGCTTTAAGCGGTGCAAGGCGCGTCGAATCCAATCGGTATTCTCTCTCTTATACCAAAAAAAGAAGCGATGTTGATCCTTCTTTTCGCGCTCACTACGGGCCGTTGGCACTTTCTTCAACGTATAGGGGTCATAGCCCGAATAGTATATGACCGTAGCTACGGTCATCGGCGTTGGCGTGAAATCCTGCACCTGCTCCAGTTGAAATCCCGCGTCTTTCGTCTTACAGGCGAGATCTGCCATATCCTCCAGTTGAGATCCCGGATGGCTGGAGATAAAGTAGGGTATCAGCTGCTGCTTAAGGCCGGCTTTGGCATTAAAGCGCTCAAATTTTTCCTTGAATGCGTCAAAAAACTTGAACGAAGGTTTGCGCATCAATTTGAGGACGGAATCTGAAGTGTGTTCTGGCGCGATCTTTAACCGACCCGATACGTGATTGACAACGAGCTCTTCGATGTATTCATCGCAGTGATTAGCTTTCGCCTCCTCTTCTGAAGACCGAACGAGCATATCGTAGCGAATACCGCTGGAGACAAAGGCCTTTTTTACGCGCGGATGGGCCGACGCGCTGCGATAAATATCCAGTAGAGGCTGATGATCCATATCGAGATTGTGGCATATGGTCGGGTGGATGCACGAAGGGCTGACACAGCGATCGCAAATAGACTGCACTTTGCCCTTCATCTTGTACATATTGCCCGACGGCCCGCCCAGATCGCTTATGAAGCCCTTGAAGTCTGGCATCTGAGTAATCTGTTCGACTTCGTTCATGATGGACTTCTTTGAACGACTGGCAATCATTTTACCCTGATGCGCCGATATCGTGCAGAAGCTGCATCCGCCAAAACACCCTCGGTGCATATTGACGGAAAACTTGATCATCTCAAAGGCGGGTATTGCACCGCGCTTCTTGTATTTGGGATGCGGCTGACGCACATAGGGCAGGTCAAATGACGCATCGACCTCAGCTTCACGCATCGTCTGATACGGAGGGTTGACCACGAGGAGCTGCTCGCCCACGCGCTGCAACAGTCTACGTCCAAACTGCTTGTTGGACTCCTGCTCTATGTATTTGAAATTGCGCGCGAATGCCTTTTTGTCCCGCAGACACTGCTCGTGCGACGCCAGCTCAAAGCTTTCCCACTGCTTGTTTTTGGGCGGCGGACTAGAAGCCGGCTGTAAAAAAGCGGTTTGAGGAATCGTCTTTAGCGAAGAAAAGGGCACGCCCCGGTTGAGCAGACGCAATATTTCGCGCAGCGGCTGCTCTCCCATCCCATAGATCAGCAGGTCTGCTCCGCTCTCGGCCAGTATAGACGGCTTGAGCCCGTCCGACCAGTAGTCATAGTGCGTAACGCGGCGCAGCGACCCTTCGATACCGCCTATTACAACGGGCGTTTCTGGATAGAGATCCTTGAGAATTTGCGCGTAGACCGTCGCTGCATAGTCGGGGCGGAAACCGGCTTCTCCACCCGGCGTATAGGCGTCGGTTGAACGCTTTCTCTTGGCGGCGGTGTAGTGATTGACCATCGGGTCCATACAGCCGGAGGATATGCCAAAAAAAAGGCGCGGCGCACCCAGTTTCTTAAAATCTCGCAGGTCGTCTCGCCAGTTGGGCTGGGGCACGATGGCGACTCGATACCCTTCGGCCTCTATCAGGCGCGCAACGACGGCATGACCGAAGGCCGGGTGGTCGACGTAGGCATCGCCTGAAATAATAATGACGTCCAACGCATCCCATCCGCGCTCTTCGACTTCTCGCTTTGTCGTGGGTAAAAATTCGCTCATCGCTGTATCTCCATAGGTCGCATACAATTAAAGTACGCATTGCCCTGTAGAAGTAAACCACTGGCTGTCTCATGCGAATGCAGCCGAATTCCAAAGCCTCGAACCCGACCGCATTCTGCCATTAACCTGATCTACGCGCGCGTTTATCGGCCAGCGGCTACGGACTGAACGGCCTGCAGCATCGCCTTTATATAGCCGAATTGATAGGCGAATGCCTGCCCATTGTGGCCCGGCGCTTCGTGCCCGGGTGCGTGATCGGGCACCACCATATGCGGATAGCCAACCTCCCAGAGCGTCTTCATCAGCACGTACATATCCATTACGCCCTCGTCGGGATAGACTTCTTGAAACTTACCACGACCGCCGAAGATATTGCGATAGTGAATCAGGTGAATTTTTTTGCGCTCGCCGAAATAGCGCAGGATCTCCGGCACGTCCGTAGCGGGTTTTTCAACGCTCTCCGCCATACAGCCCAGACACAGGTTCAGACCGTGGTAGGGACTGGGACAAATTTCTATGAAGTGTTTAAAACCCTCAGCCCCTCCTAGGACTCGATCAACGCCTTTGAACCCCGGCGGCAACCAGGGATCGCAGGGATGGCACGCCATGCGCACCTGCGCCTTTTCCGCCACGGGAATGACGCGCTCCAAAAAGAACGTAATGCGCTCCCAGTTTTGCTCGGCGCTAACGGGCTCGTCGTAGCGCGGTGTCGTCGCATCGGCCTTTTCAAGATCAAAGGTGGAGTAACGCACGTTCCCACGTCCGAGGGGCACGCTCTCTGTGCGCTGGTTTTCCATTTCGCACAGAAAATATTTGATCGCGGGAATGCCCGCGTCCCCAGCCGCGCGCACCATCTTACACACCGTTTCCACCTCTAGCTCACCCTGCTTAAAGTCGCCCCGCATAAAAGCCGGTATACGCGACCCGTCCGTATTTAGCGTCTGCACCGGCAAGGCGACCATTTCCAACTCGATATCGTACTCGGCGCATTTAGCTTTCTGAGCAGCTAACCATTCCACATCCCACCCAATCTCTCGATCAACGGGCATTTGATTAATCGCCATATTGGCCACCCCTTGGCGATTGAGGAAACCGAGATCTTCGTCCGAGTTGGTAAAGCGCTGCGTGCCAATATGCATTTGGGCTGCATGGGGTTTCCACAGCCCGTGCGGATCATCCATCCCTACAGGTCGTTCATTGTGCATGATAGGCTCCTATCAATTATCCGTTATCTCTTCTTTTTTTCGCTGCTCTATGGACGATCAAAGAACGGTGTCGGCCCCTTCAGATGTCTGCTGATCGTTGGCACCTTCTTCCCATTCCAAGTGCTGATATTCTTCCGGCGTGTTGTCCTGGCGCCACGAATGGAAATCGGCCTCAATTTCGTCGCTCCACTTGCTGTCCATCTGATGCGAATTATAAACCCCTTCGTGAATGCGCTGAAACTGAAACGTCTCGCGCAGCTGCACGCGTTCAGCGCGAATACAACACTCCTCAGCTAGATGCGGCGGTATAAATAGAATGCCGGCAATCGTGCCCAACACCACATCGCCCGGCATGCAGATCGCTTTGCCTATCCGACAGGGCACGTTGATTCCCGTGAGGGTGACATCGCCGATGCCCGTTGGATCATTACCGCGATAGAACGTCACCATATCATCGATATCTTTTATCTGCTGCACGTCGCGGATACCACACCACAGAACCTGCCCCTTCCCCCCGCGCGCGGCGATCGCGTTTGACAGATTTCCGCCTGAGTAGGTGCCCTGAAAGATCTTGTCAAACATATCGATTACCATGACATCACCCGGCTTTAGCGTCTCGATAACCCAAGAATTAAAGAAACCAACCCGACCTTCTTCTTTCTGGCCATACGCTAGTAACGTATCGTGCAGATCGGGACGCTGCGGTACCATAACACCTGTCACCGCTCGACCGACGAGCACCTTATCCTCTGGGATGACTTTCCACTCATCCTGAAATTGGTGATTATAACCATGCCCCGAGAGAACGCCCCAAGCCTCTTCAAGAGCCACGTGCTGCATGCGCTTGAGTATATCGTCGGAAACGCGCGGGCGGCCATTATCATCGCGCTCGCCCTCCCAGTGGGGCGTTAGCTGCAGAATATCTTCTCTGTTGTCGTATTTCACGATATGAGTCTCCTCTCCGATAGGTACAGGAATGCGGTTGACGCTTAACCTAGGGATAGAGCGGTCCCGCGTCCACGCGGCAAAGAAGGCTACAGGACGCTAAGACGTCGGACAGAGAGGTGTGATTGAGAATTATTCTGAGAAAGGGACGCGCCTAGCCAGCGCGCCGATAGGAGGCTTCGAGCAGGATGTCACGGCCTCGCCCCGTATTGATCCGTGGCTTGAGCTGCATCAGCAAAGCGTAGAGCCCAAAGAGCAGGCGATTGACAAATATGAAGTGTTTTGAGGCGCGAATGTCCCGCCACTGCATCGAGGCGCGTATGTACTCGTTGAGCTGACTGCGAAAATCGGGATCCCCAAAGTCGAAGCTATCCGTCATGTAAGGCTTGAGCACAAAGCAGCCAAATTCGCGTAAAAAGGCGTACAGCTCGTCCTGCGGTTCAGAAGAGCGCTCGTCGAGGACGCCCACTTCATGATAGCACGCCCGGATGGCTTCAGCGTCATTCTTGACGTGGGCAGCAAGCATATAGACGCAGGTATCGAGAAAATCGCGCGGAAACTCTTTTATACAGCCGAAATCAATTATGCCCAACCGGTCGTCTTCGCGAAAAAGAAAGTTGCCCGGATGAATATCGGCGTGAAAAGCATAGACGCGCCGCTCGACTTGGTCATGTATAAAGTCCCACAGAAGCTGTCCAAAGTGGTCGATGCGCTCCTGATCGGGATTGCCGGCAAGAAAGTCACCCAAATGAACGCCTTCTACGTACGTCATGCTCAGAACGCGCTCGCTGCTGAGTTCGGGTATCCACTGCGGCATGACGATCCGTTCGTCACCCTCGTACAGGCCGGTAAATGACTCGATCTGACGCCCTTCGTTCAAGTAGTCGGTTTCTTCCAGTAGCTTGTCGCGAATCTCCGTGAAATAGACGTCGATGTCTTCTCCCTTAAACAGCGGGCGAAAGAGCGTGCGCGCCATGGTCAGATCCGAGCTAATCGTCTCGCGCACGTTGGGATACTGCAGCTTTACGGCCAGCGGCTGCCCATCCAAGCTCTCAGCCCGGTGGACCTGTCCTATTGAGGCTGCCGCTACGGCCCGGTCGTCAAAATGGCGAAAGAGCGATTCTGGCATACCCTTCAATTCGCGACGGATCTGGCTGCGTACCAGTGCCCGGTTCATCGGCGGTACGCGATACTGCGCGTCGGCCATTACCTCGATAAATTCATCGGGCAGTACGCCCGTGTCCATGCTCAGAGACTGGGCAAGTTTAAGGGCAGTCCCGCGCAGGCGGGTAAAGTCTTTAAATACTTGAGAAGCATTGTCGTAGTTGAGCTGACTGCGCGCCTCATCTCCGCCGTCCCCGCGCACCGAACGCTTGGCATAGTAGCGCGCGTAATTGGTGCCCACCTTGAGTCCAGTGCTGGCGAGAATCTTGCCGCGCTCGAGCTTGCCTGAGGGAAAGTCGCTCATCGCATCCATCCCATGGCTCGAGTGATAAATGACTTGCCAAAAGGCACTTTGACCACATTGTTAGCGATCAGATACTTGAGCAGATCTCCGCCAGTGTAAAACAGTTCGTTCGAACGCATTGCCTGCCCGACAAACGCGGCGATCTTGTCGACCAAGGCCGTAGTCCGCTCGCTGTCGATACTGTCGTCTGCAATCCAAAAGCGAATTACGTGCATGTATTCTTTGGCAAAAAATGCGGCTAAGTGCTCGGATGCACAGGTGCCTGCCAAGATCTCGGCAAACAGCACTTCGGCTTCGCGCTGAAAGGCTGAAGTACCGGACGCACGGAAAATTTCGTCGACGAAATGCTCTTCGACAAACTCGCGCTGCTCCTGTAACAGATCGAACATAGCGTAGGCGAAGTTGGCCAGCTTTTCTTCAACGGGCCAATCCGTATAGCCCTCTATTTCAGCTGCCATGGCCTTATAGCGCATGACGCACAGAGGATAGAAGTATTTTAGAATGGCGCCACGGGAGGGGAAGAGGCGAAGTATCTCCACTTTTTTTATGCGCGTCTTCTTCGCCAAGTTCGCAGTCGTAAAGTTCGCGCGATCGTCGACATATAGATCAATGGCGGCTTCTACAATCTTTTGTCTCTGTGCGAGTTGGCTGTCTTTGCCTGGCATATGCTTGATCACTCGTCTTTTATCTGGGAAACAGCATCTCTGTATCTACTATAGAACATTTACAAGAGCAAAGAAAAAGCAAGCGACCGTGAAAAATTAACGCGGAACCAGAAAAGGGCTCGACAATATCAATTGGAGAAATCGACTCAGTTGGGACGGGCTCTTACAACAACTGAGAAAATAGTTGGGATCGGAGCGTGGAAAGATAGCGGACGGTAGCGAGCCTATCGTTCCACCGAGCGCGGTGTAGACGCACTGGAATACAAGACAAAAGCCTCATCGACGAACTTGCACTCGTTATCCCTTTACCGCCCCCAGTTGAATGCCACTGATAAACCAACGCTGACACAGTACGAAAACGATAATCATTGGGATGAGCATGAGGACCGACCCGGCACAAATAAGCCCGTAGTCGTTATTATACAGGTCTGAAAGCTTAGCCAACCCAACGGGCAGCACCATCATCGAGTCAGAGTCCGTCATTATCAGAGGCCAGACAAAGGATCGCCAATTGCCTAAAAAGGTGAAAATGGCGAGCGCACCGAGTGCCGGTTTGGCCAGCGGCAACACGACGTGCCAAAAGACACCCCAAGTAGAACAGCCGTCAATATAGGCGGACTCCTCGATTTCGCGCGAGACGCCGAGGAGAAACTGCCGCAGCATAAACGTTCCATAGGCGCTAAAGCAGCCCGGTGCAATCAGCGCGAAATAGCTATCCAGGCCTACGGGATGCCCTATGTACTGATCACCAAAAAAAAGAAACCCACTAAAAAAATCCGTGCTTGAAAACACATTCAGCCAATCGGGAATCTTTTTCATCAGCACAAACTGCGGTATCATCAACACGTCGGCTGGGATCATCATTGTCGCCAAGTAGCCGAGAAAAATCACATCGCGCCCTCGGAACTGGAGTCTCGCAAAGGCATACGCCGCAAGAGCGCTAGTCGAGACCTGAACTGCAGTAACTGTGCTAGCGATAAACAAGGAGTTAACGTAATAGCGGGCAAAGGCAAAGGCCTCAACAACCCCCGTGTAATTATCGAACGTCCAGCGCGGAGGAATCCAGCCGAGCGTCACATCGACATTGTATTTAAAGGATGTGAGAATCGTCCATAGGAGAGGAACAACCATCAAGCACATCAGCGACAGCAGCACGGCATAAATAACAGCGATCTGCCAGCGCGTCTGAGATGAGACCGTAGCCATTATGCGGCCTCCAGTCTTTTACCGCCATAGCGCCAGTTTATCAAGGTTGCGGTAAAAATAAGTGCAAATAGCACCATGGATATCGTTGCCGCATAGCCCACTTCGAGCTGCTGATAGGCCTGTGTGTATATGTAGTAACTGATCGTTGTGGTGGATCCACCCGGACCACCGCCTGTCATTATGTAAGCGGCCTCAAAGCCGCCCTGCAACCCACCAATAACGCTGGTGACTAGAATGAAGAACGTAGTCGGTGCCAACTGCGGTATCGTGATGTAGCGCAGTTTCATCCACCCATTAGCCCCATCGATATCGGCCGCCTCGTAAAGCTCTGGTGGAATATTCTGTAGACCCGCTAAGTAGAGAATCATGCTAAAACCGCCAGCACTCGCCCAAACAAAGACAATAATGAGCGCGGGCTTAGCCCAGCGTGCATCGGTCAACCAACCCGGCAAAAGAGCAACTGCATCGGGACCAGTAATGCCAAAAACGTGGTATAACTTCCACAAAAAAGCGTTTATAATCCCCACGTTGGGCTCGTACGTCAGCAGCATCGTCCACACCATGTAAATAGCAATACCGCTACACAAGTGCGGTATAAAAAATAGCGTGCGAAACACGATACGACCGCGCATTTCCCTGTTGAGCAACACGGCCAGCAGCAGCGCACAGGTCATAGAGAGGGGAATGTTGAGCATGAGAAACAGCGTATTGGCTAAATATTGCCAGAAGTACGGATCGCGCGCCTGCCAATCTCCATCGACGCTATCAAACCACAGCAGGTCAGCAAAATTGTCCAAACCGACAAACGACGGCGTACCGGTGGCCAACTGGTAGCGATAGAGGCTCATACCAGCGGCAACCAAGACGGGACCCAATGTAAAAATGGCGAAGCCCAAAAGATTCGGCAGCAGAAAAAAAATAGCCGCACGACCCTGCCGTTTCATAGTTGACCTCCCTGAGCATAGATTCTATCCAAATAATCGTTGGTCGTCTGATGGGCCCGTGCCAATGCCTCCTCAACTGATTCGCGGCCCGCCAGTGCCGCATCTAAATCGTCGAGCATAAACCGGTATAAATCTTCCCACCACAGCTCTTGCGGAAAGAGGTGGACATCGTATTCCATAGATTTGACAAAGACCTCTTCAGACCACGGCGTATCTTCGCGAATAAACGCCCGCCGAGAGACCGATCGCTGTGGAGGCATATCGCTGCCGAGTTGGGCCATTTCCGCCGTCGCCTGTGGCCCCACCATGTACTTAACTAAATCCCAAGCCAATTCGGGCTGTTTAGTATTTTTCCAAATAGTAAATCCAACGCTCGCATAGCGCGTTTTGCGCCCATCAGGACCCTTGGGAAAGAGCGCGGTATCCCACTCAAAGCGATCTAAATACTGATACTGTGGAATTCTCCATGGGCCGGAAATATCGATGGCAATGCGGCCGGCTTCGAAGGTGAACGTGCTCATCGTCGCGTCCGTCCGCATACCGGGACGCGGCGGACTTACCTGATGTTTAAAGTATAAATCGACGTAAAACTGCACGGCATCGCGGACCTTAGGATCGTCGAGGTTGGATACGTATCGCCCATCTTCCATCCGCAAGAAATTACCACCACCACTCCAAACGTAGTTGGCTATATCATATGGAGAGCAGCCATACACATCGTATAGGCCATCCTGGTCGACGTCTATGGTAAGCTTGGTCGC
>CALDFW010000135.1 GCA_937942165.1 uncultured bacterium
GTCGGGACCATGGGCGGTGGACGAAGGACGGCCCTGTTCGCAGGGCTTCTCTTTGCCCTGCATCCGCTGGCAAGCGAACCGGTAAACTATATCAGTGCGCGTTCTGAGAGTCTCGCTGGTATGTTCTATCTGGGAGGGCTCGTCTCCTTTACGGTGGCCTATGGACAGGGACGAGAAGCGTTTAGATATGTCTCCTGGATCTGTCTACTGGCCGGCTTGTTGAGTAAATCAAGCGTAATTACCCTGCCGGCTGCGCTGCTTTTATTGGATGGTATCCTGCTGCATAGAATCCGGTCCGAGTGGTCCCTGCGCGAAGCGGCCTCCCGTCACGGAGTTTATTGGCTTATTTCTTCTGTCTACCTGTGCTCCATTGTGCTCAATCGCTTTCTGACCTCTTCACTGGCCAATCGGGTGCGGGGCATGGATGAACAGGTGCTCACCCAGATTAAGGCGCTGGCCTACTATGGCAAGCTCTTGATTTGGCCCTATGGGCTCAACGTCGAGCACCAATTCTCGATTTCAAGCGGGTTTGACGGGGCGGTATTCCCGTCTTTGCTGGCTCTGTCTGCCTTTGGGCTGGTTCTATTCGGTCTATACAGGAAGCGAATGCGCGTTACCCTCTTTGCTTCCCTGTGGGGGTTATTGTCTCTACTCCCCGTCCTTATCATGCCTCTCAATGTGCTGGTCAACGAGCGCCGCCTGTACGTGCCGGCCGCGGCTTTTTGCCTCGGATTGGCTTTTCTTTTGCAGCGTCCCTCTCTGCGCAGGTATGCCGTGCCGATCGGGAGCGGGCTCATGCTCGTATTTGCGCTCTTGACGTTCCAGCGCAATGCGACTTGGAAAAACGACTTTACGCTTTGGGAAGATGCGTTGGAAAAGGCGCCTCAAATGCCGAGAGCTCATCTCTACATGGGCAATGCCCATAAAAATGCCGCATTTCAAGCTATCGCCGGCAGCACTGAGGCGCTGGGGCATTGGAATAGGGCGCGCTCGGCTTTTCGCAGGGCGATCGAATTGCAGCCTCGCGGGGATCTGGCCCTGCGTGCGCTGAATAACCTCGGTGCCGTCAGCTTCGTCTTGCAAGATATAGAAGAGGCCGAGCGGGCATACCGGCGGGCGGTAGAACTCAATCCAAACTTTGCCGATGCGCTGATTAATTTGGGAACGATATATCACGAGCGAGGACGACGCGCTGAAATGGAGGCGGGGCGTTCGCTCTTAGAACAGTCGGTTTCCTACTATGAGCGCGCACTGCAGCAGTTGCCCAATCACGCCGATGCCTGGGCTAATATGGGATTGGCCTACGCGGATATGGGCAATCGGCAGCGGGCAAGGGAAGCCTATGAGCGCGCCCTTTTTCTCAATCCCAGGAATCCGCGTTTGCTCACCAACGTGGGCAATTTCTACGCAACGCTCGCCCAGCAGGCGAGCGGAAAAGACCGGCGGCGGGCGCTGGAACAGGCCGGTTCGTATTACAGGCAAGCAATCCGACTCAACGCCTCCTACGAAGCGCCGAGAAACGGTCTGCGCTACGTTGAAGAAGTTCTCCGCACGCTGCCATGAAGAGTGAGACTCGGTATCTATTTGGTATTGTAGCGCTGGCCGTTCTGAGTCACTCAAATAGTTTGCCCGGTTCTTTTCACTATGATGATGCGCATTCTATTGTAAATAATCCGGCGATTCGCACCTTTGAGGTGTTGCCCCGTATTCTATACGATCCTGCGGTTTTCTCCGGCGAGCCTAGTATGGCCATGTATCGGCCACTTGTGGTTCTGAGCTACGTTTTCAACTACGCGTTGGGCGCTCATTCGGCTTCTGGGTTTGTCCTGTTTAACCTCCTTCTGCATGCGGGCGTTTCGCTCTTCGCATTCCTCTTTTTGCGAAGTTGGTCTGGAGATCGATGGGGGGCGTGGGGAGCGGCGGCGCTCTTTGCCGTTCACCCGGTAAATGCACAGGTCGTCAACTACGTAAGCTCTCGATCGGAGAGTGTGGCCGCACTGGGCGTCCTCTGTGCCCTATACTATGCGCTGAACGGTCGGCATAAGCCCTCTTGGATGGGATATGGCTTGGGCCTGCTGGCCAAATCTCAGGCCGTAGTGCTGCTGCCTCTGCTGTGGGTTGTTCGTCCCATAAAGGGTGCTTCGGCGCGCCCATATATCCCATATGTCCTGATTACCGTGCTTTTTTTGTCCGTGATTTATGGGAATGAGTTTTTACCGCGTTCATTGGCGCAGGAAGTGCGTCCCTACGCGGTGCACTTCTACACACAGATTAAGGTTCTGGTCTACTATCTCTATCTCTTTGCGATGCCTAACCGGCTGAGCGTTGAACATCCGCTCGCCGAATCTGCGACAGTGGTGCCGGCTGTTTGGCTCTCTTTTCTCCTCTTGGGTTCGATTGCAGGTTGGGCGCTGTTCAGTCGGCGCTGGTGTGCGCGGGGCGTGCTATTCTGGATGGTTACCATGAGCGTGACTACACTCGTACCGCTGAACGTGTTAGTGAACGAGCACCGGCTCTATCTAGGAACGATCGGGCTGTGTGCGGTATCTGTTGGTATGTGCACGTTTTTGAGGCAATCGGTGCGCTATTGGGGCATGGGATGCATCTTTGTTATGGCTGTATTGGGTTGGCAGCGCAATGCGGTATGGGAAACGCCGTTGAGCCTGTGGAGCGATGCCGTGCAAAAGGCCCCCAACGCGTTCCGGGCTCAGAGTAACCTCGGCTTCGCCCTGATTGAAATGGGGGCTTGGGCGCAGGCTAAATCAGTGCTTCTGGAAGCCGTTTCACTCAACCCAACCTACGCGCGGACCTGGAGTAATTTAGGCTTGGTATATGAAGAAATGGGCGAGTATACCCAAGCTGAATCGGCCTACCGAAGGGCGATTGAACTTGGGCCCAGGCATTCTGGGTTCCGGGTTCAGTTAGGGCGGTTGTATCTAGGCTTAGGGCGTTATGGAAAGGCGATCAACCTTCTTGAAGACGTGGGAGAAGGCGACGTCTATACTGCCGAGGTATATGCCGTTTTAGGCCTTGCACATCAAAGAGCGGGTAGGCTGGAAGATGCTGTCCTACAATATAATAAGTCGATATCCTTATCCGATGACTCATATGAAGTGTTCAATAATTTAGGACTCGTTTATCAGGACTTGGGAAAAGATGGAGCGGCCCTTAGCTCTTTTACTTCGGCTCTTGAAAGAGCCCCGGAAAATATTGCGTTGCAGATCAACCGACGCCAACTCCTGCTGCGCAGGGAGGGGATGTCTACTTTGGACCGCTATGCCGTCTTGGTACGTGAATATCCCAAACAACACCAGCTGTGGAGAGCCTACGCGAGCCTACTGGCCGAGGGAGGGCGGTTGGAAGAGGCATTGAAAGCCTGCCAAATGGTGCTGACCCTAGATCCGAGCGACCAGCGGGTGCGCCAAAACCTCGACCAGCTCAGAGCGCGGGTTGAGGCTGGGACCGATTGACAGAATGGGCTGGTAAAGCGATCTTCTTAGAGCGCTTACTTCTCTCGCTTTTACAACTACTTGAGGCAAAAAAGAGGGCATGGATCCATCCCGCATCCGAAACTTCTCAATCATCGCTCATATTGACCACGGCAAGTCCACTCTGGCCGACAGACTGCTAGAAAAAACGGCAACACTCACCCATAAACAGATGCAAGAACAGGTCCTCGATAGCATGGATCTGGAGCGAGAGCGTGGCATTACGATCAAAGCTCATGCCGTTCGCATGAACTATCAGGCCAGCGATGGAGAGATCTACCAATTCAATCTAATTGATACGCCTGGGCACGTAGACTTTACCTATGAGGTGTCCCGCAGCCTTGCCGCCTGTGAGGGTGCTGTCCTAGTGGTAGACGCCACGCAGGGCGTGGAAGCGCAGACCGTGAGCAACTTGCTTTTGGCGATGAACAACGACCTGACCATAATCCCGGTGCTCAACAAGATCGACATGCCAGCCGCTCAGGTGGATTCGGTAAAGCAGCAAGTGCTCGACCTGCTAGGCGGAGATGAAGACGAAATAATCAGCATAAGCGCCAAGGCGGGCATGGGTATCGACGACGTGCTCGAGGCGGTTGTAGAGCGCATCCCGCCGCCAGCAGGCCGTCGTGAATCGCCCCTTAGAGCCCTGATATTCGATTCGCTTTACGACCAGTATCGCGGGGTCATATGCTTTATACGCGTCGTGGACGGCACGGTGCGCAAGGGACAAAAGGTGTGCTTTTTCTCTACGGGAGTAACCTATGACGTCGAGGAAGTGGGGACGTTGGTGCTCGATCGAGTGGCTACTCCAGAGCTGCAAGCCGGCGAAGTTGGGTATCTTACCGCCAATATAAAAGAGCTAGACGAAGCGGGCGTCGGCGACACGATTATGGACGCCGGAGAGCAGGAAGTCGAACCCCTGCCGGGGTACCAGCCGCTTAAGGCGATGGTTTTTAGCGGAATTTACCCAGTTAATCCAGAGGATTACGAGATGCTCCGGGATGCGCTAGAGCGGTTAAAGCTCAATGATGCGGCATTCTCCTATGAACCGGAGACTTCACCTGCGCTCGGTTTCGGATTTCGCTGTGGTTTTTTAGGTCTGCTGCACATGGAAATCATTCAAGAGCGACTGGACCGGGAATACCAAGTTGAGATCATAACGACCATACCAAACGTGCGCTACGAAGTTGTAAAGAAAACGGGAGAGGTGATTGAAGTCGAGAATCCATCACTGCTGCCGCCAACCGTCGAGATTGACCAAGTGCGCGAGCCCATACTTTCCGTGCAAATACTCGTCCCAAGTGATTATATTGGCGCAGTGATGAAAATTTGTAACGACCGTCGCGGTTTGTATCTAAATACGGAATACCTCGACGGCAGTCGAGCTATACTGAGTTTTGAATTACCTCTTTCCGAAGTGGTGATCGATTTTTACGATCGTCTCAAGTCATCGACGCGAGGCTATGCTTCGTTTGATTACGAGCACAAGGAGATGCGTGCTGGTCCACTAGCTAAGCTCGACATTCTCATAAATGGCGAGCCGCTCGATGCCCTTTCGGCCATTATACACCGCGACAATGCGCAGGTTTGGGGGCGCAAATTTTGTTTAAAACTAAAAGAGCTTATTCCCCGGCAGATGTTCGAGGTGATTATACAGGGAGCGATGGGCAACAAGATTATCGCTCGCGAAGTGGTGCGCCCCTTTCGCAAGAATGTGATTGCCAAGTGCTACGGCGGGGATATTACGCGCAAGCGCAAACTGCTTGAAAAGCAAAAAGAGGGTAAAAGACGGGCCAAACAGTTTGGTAAAGTGGAGATCCCTCAGGAGGCGTTTCTCGCAGCGCTCAAGATGGAAGACTAGGATATGGGAAAAAAACCGGTGCAGGCTGGAAGAGCATCGGCTCGGCGGTCTGTTAGCCGGGGAAGGACCCGCTCCACGGGTTTTAGGCTCTGGCTCACACTACCCCTAATAACTGGGGCAATCTATCTTTTTGCGGCAACGGTATATCGCGTTCCCTCTCGAGCGATGGAAGACACGCTGCAGGTGGGAGACTATCTGCTCCTCGACAAACTGCGCTACGGTCCCCAGTTGCCCTTCGGTTTAGGTGCTCTGCCTGGATTCGGGGAGGTTGAAGTGGGTGATCTGGTCGTCTTTCAACTTCCGGAAGATCCAGACCGCGTATACATAAAGCGCTGTATCGCAACCTCAGGACAAGTCGTAGAGATCATTAACAAAGCGGCATTCGTCGACGGTATACGGGTTGCCGATCCCGCCTTCTCCAAGTTTATAGACGTTCGTATACGATCGAGGCCCAACGATACACGCGACAACCTTCCTCCGGTTGAAGTGCCCGAAGGCGCCCTCTTCTTAATGGGGGATAACAGGGATAACAGTCGAGACAGCAGGAGTTGGGGAACTGTGCCTCTGCGCTATGTGATGGGGCGGGGCGTAGCCGTTTTATTTTCCGTGCATCCGGAAGAAGGAGAAGGATCTGGTTGGAAGGGCCTACTCGGCTTGCCCGCGCGCGTTCGGTGGGGACGTATCGGGACGTGGCTGCAGTAATGGCGCTACATGGTTTATACATCCATATTCCATTTTGCCCGCAAATCTGTCCCTACTGTGCTTTTTCTTCTCTGCGTGGGGTTGATCATCTGCACGAGCGGTATGTTTTAGCGCTGTGCAACGAACTTTGTGCTCGCGGGGAGACCTACCAAAGGAATCCTCTGCAAACAGTTTTCTTTGGTGGGGGAACCCCCACTCAAATTGATCCATCTCTAATTGGGCAGGTGCTGGAAACTGTTGATCGAGTCTTCGGGATGTGCTCGGACGTTGAGATTACGGTCGAAGCAAATCCTGGTACGGTCGATTTAGAAAAGTTTTCCCATTTACGATCTGTTGGTTGCAATCGATTGAGTTTGGGCGTGCAATCTTTTGATAACTACGCATTGAAAAAACTAGGGCGTGTGCACAGTAGCGAGGAGGCCATACGCGCCTTTTCTTCGGCTCGAGAGGCGGGTTTTTCCAATGTGAGTATCGATCTTATTTTTAGCGTGCCGAGTGTATCCGAGCCCGCTTGGAAAGGCAGCGTTGATAGGGCGATTTCACTTCAGCCCGAACATATATCAGCTTATGCACTGACCATTGAAGAAGGGACCCTCTTTGCCAAACGCGAGCGGGAGGGAATGCTGGTTGTCCTGACCGAAGACGACGATGCTATACAGTATGATTGGACGCGGCACAGACTAATGAGCGCGGGTTTTGGCCAGTACGAAGTTTCAAACTTTGCACAGGATGGAAGAGAATCTCGCCACAATTTGGGCTATTGGACGGGACTGGAGTATTTGGGTGTGGGCCTTTCCGCCCATAGTTACATTGGAGGAGAGCGGTTTTGGAATATCTCGGATATTGAATCTTATCTGCAGCGAGTCGAAGGGAAGATATCACCGGAAGAGGGACGGGAGCGAGTCGATGGACAGACTGCAAGGCGAGAGCGTTTTTGGCTGGGGTTACGTACGAGTCAGGGCGTTTTATTAACGGAGATGGAACAGGAAATACTGAAGCATAATTGCCGCATGGCCTCACTGGTAGACGCGGAATTTCTCCGCTTAGAACATGATCGAGTCGTATTGGCTGATAGCGGTTGGTGTAGGGCAGATGGGTTGGCTGTTGAACTGACAGATTTATTGGAGCAAAAACCAGAGGGAACACCCAATGTGTGTTAAAGTAGGGACCGTATGAAAGTATTGATTCTCTGGCTTATATGGGCGTTGACTTGGCCTACCGATCTGGCCGGCCAATCAAATATAGCTACATCGGATGGTGAAGAGAGAGCAGTAGATTCCCAACAGGAGTTGACGCAGACAGTTTCAGCGATTGGTATGGAAGCCTATCGCGAGGTTATAGAATCTGGAAACTACCTGGTGGGGGTAGGAGATGAATTTCTTATCTTTGCCCCCGGAATGCAGAGCCCTGTCATGAATCGAGTTTCGGCTGAGGGCGGTATTTTCATACCCAAAGTCGGTAATGTAGCGGTCGCAGGTTTGCGGCTTAGCCAAGCTCGTAGAGGGGTGCAGGAGCGCTTTGCTGAAGTGGTTCGCGTTGGCGAGTTAACCTTCGAATTATATCAACCTCGGTCGTTTCCCGTCACCGTAGTGGGGTTGGTGGGGAAGCCTGGTATTTATAGCGCCAAAGGAGTTGAGCGAGTCAGTCAGGTAATAGAGCGCGCTGGGGGGCTTCTTCCCGAAGCTTCCAGACGAGATATACGACTGGTCAAAGTAAGCGACCTAAATCCGCTTGAGCGCGAGAGACTCGCACGGTTTATGACACTGGGGCAGGCCTTTGAAGGCCTTAATGCCGGAGTAATAAAACGGGTCGATTTTGACATGTACGAGGTTGCGGGGCAGTCGCGTTTTAACCCGTTTGTCGAAGATGGCGATGTCGTGATAATAAACGCAAGTGCTGGTAGGATAGGCAGTTTTGGAGCCCTCAAAAGACCGGGCTTTTACAATCTTGTGCCGGGAGATAAAGTTAGCGACCTGTTGCACTTGTCTTTGGGGACTGCCAATGACGTAGATTCTTCTAACGTGCGCCTCTTTCGGTATCAGGCAGATAACAAAACTCGCATATCTTTGGATGTTGATATAAAGGCAATCGCAGAGGGAGATTCAGTCGCGGATCTTGAACTTACCTCGAACGATTGGCTGAATGTGGGTTCGGTCCCCGAATTCCAACCCCGAAGTGAGGTGTTTATCTCGGGAGAGGTAGTCTTTCCTGGGTATTATGTCATTAGTCCTCAGGGAATGAGTCTGAGAGACCTAATTGAATTGGCTGGAGGGTTCACTGAGTATGCTTCTCTTCCTGAGGCGCGGATTGTTCGAAGGGCTTCTCCCGATAATAGCAGAACGTCTCGGGCGGGTGCTGAAATGATCGATCCAGAGTTCGAACGCATACGCTTTGTGCCGGTTTCAGAGCGAACAGAGGATGAGAATCAGTATTTCATAATGAAATCTAGAGAGCGTGTTGGACAAATGTCTGTCGACTGGAATGGGCTTTTTAAGCAGGGAGATGAGCGCCACAACATTCCCCTGCTGCCGGGTGATGAACTCCACATTCCAAGACTAAGTGATGCAATTATCATCAGCGGTGCTGTTGGTCAGCCGGGCTCCGTTATTTACGATTCTAGCTTCACCGCACAAGACTATATCGATCGGGCCGGAGGCCTTGGGTGGCGTGCATCCAAAGATGTGCGGCTAATAAAGGGGCTCTCCGGGGAAGTTAAGCGAGTTAAAGATGGAGTTAGAATTCAGCCGGGGGATAGAATCTGGGTGAAAGAGCGTCCTGAGCGCGATTATTGGATGATATTCTCGCAGGCTATGGGGATCATTGGTCAAGTCTCAACCGTCGTTTTACTCTACGCCTCTCTGACGGGGAATTGAGTCTCGATGCAAGGCGAAAAAACACTGCTTGATTACTTTTATGTCTTAATTAAATGGCGAAAAATCGTTATATGGCCCGTCATAGCGGTCGGTTTCTTATCTGCTGCCGTGTCACTTGCTCTGCCCGAACGGTGGAAAGCGGTAACTGTTCTTCTACCCAGCGAAGAGGATCCTGGTCGCTTCGAAATGTCAATGCTCTTGAGTCCTAACCTGCCTGGGGGATTGGGTGGCTTGCTGGGGCAGGCAACGCCAGGCGAGCGTCTCCTCACCATTCTACAGAGCCGTCGAGTTCTCGGGGCTATGGTGGATCGCTTTGGCCTAGTCGAAGATTATGGGGTTGTAAATCGGGACATGGCCATTGAAACCTTAGATGGACTAATGGAGGCTGAACTGAGCCGGGATGGCGCGTTGACGATATCAGTAGAGGGATCCAGCCCAAGGCTGGCTGCGGATATGGCGAATGCACTCGCGGCAGAACTCGATGTGGTTATCAGGAAAAACAAACGGCAGCAGGCTGACGGATTACGCCTGTTCCTCTCCGAGAGAATGGAGACCGTGCAGGGGGAGATTGAGGTAAAGGCACGGGCCATTCGAGATTTTCAGGAGGGGGAGGGTATTATTGATGTTCAAGCGCAAACGACCGCCATGGTAGAGCTAACAAAGAGTATTGTGAACGAGCTTGCTCTATTGGAGGTTAGACTTGGTATTGCCAAGCAGAGTCTCAAGGATGACCATGAGGACCGTATCCTGTTGGAAATGGAAGCCGTTCAGCTGCGCGGCCAGCTTCAACGCGTAGTTGGAAGGGAGCTAGATAGTGATGTAGAAGGATTTCAGCAGGATACCTTTAATGCGCTTGGACCGCCTTTGCGCGAGTGGCCGAGCCTTGGTCTTGAATACGCACAGCTGACCTTAGAGCTAAAGATCGCTGAACAAGTACTCGCCTTTTTGGCTGCTCAATTAGAGGATGCAAAATACCGACAGGCAGAGAATGCTCCGACCCTGCAGGTCCTAGACCCAGCTACAGTGCCCGAGTTTAGAAGTGCCCCAAGCCGAGCGCTTATTGTGCTGATTGCTACTGGAATTAGCCTAGTTGCGGGCATTTTGCTTGCCTTTCTCTTTGAATCCTATCAGCATTTGTCCAGTGAAAATAGGGATAAAATAGAGGCTATACGACAAGCATGGACGAAAAATAGCGCGTAAAGAGGAAAATTTCTGGCCGTATAGGTTAATATGCCGATACAGTATGGTAGGTGAATACTGTATGAATTTTAAAAAAAAATATAATTTGCCAGAGCATCTTAGTGATGCTGGCGGTTTGCCGCGGAATCAAGAGGAGCGTCTGCTGTGGATACGCCAGCGGGTCGAAAAGGGATACTATGAGAGCGAGCGCATAAAAAAAGCAGTCGCTGAGGCTTTCTTAGACCCTCCCAATAACAGGAGAGCTGGTGATTAGTAAAAGATAGATAAGACAAAAAAACCGCCGCATCAGATTGATGCGGCGGTTTTTTTGTCTTATTCACGGTCTTGTTTTGACAAGGAGGTAGGGCATTAGACTGTCGCAATGATCAGCTACGAGCAAGGAATGAATTATCGTGATGTATGAGGCGATGTGGGCCGTGCCGTCACCTCGTCACGGTCGAGTAGGCGAACCGATCTACTCATCTTCTATCGGAGCATAAAGCGTTTAAATTAAGGGCAATTGATTCACTGCCGATGATTAGAAGAGTACATATTTAGGTTTAATATTTAATCACAGCGTGTGAGTATAAACCAATGAAATTAGGTTAAGAAGTGGAGTCTGAACTGGCTTGCTGGTTATACAATCAGCGAGAAGATATCGAGAGCACTTTATGCCTAGTCGTTGGTTTCGATCGAGTTTCCAAGAAATTTACACATAGTTAGCCGATCAATGTGTGGATTGGTATCCTGTTTGTTTTTCAGGTGTCATTAGAGAAAGAAGCTGGTTGTGGATTTCATTTATAACATGAAAATTGGCAAAAAACTGGTGCTGTTAGTTGCAATACCGATGGCGGGATTGCTTTACTTCTCGGTTGTTGATGTGCTGGATCGCATTGCCGAAGTTCGCAAAATGACATCCCTACAGGAAATTTCTGAAATGGGTGTCAAAATCAGCGCCTTAGTGCACGAGACGCAAAAGGAACGCGGTGCTTCAGCTCTCTATTTAGGCAGCGGCGGCGATCAATTTGGAGGTGAACTCCAAGCTCAGCACAACAGTACTGACCAACGTATAGGCGATCTGCAGGCCGATTTGGAAAATTTTGATCTCGATCAATTCGGGAGTGAACTGCAGATCCCATTAAACGATGCCATTAATGAACTCAGCAGGTTGTCTCAGATCCGCGAGGGAACGCTAGGCTTGGGTCTAGCTGTCACAGACGTCCTCGCATACTACACCAAGATAAATACGCTTCTTCTTAAGAGCATCGCGGTTTCTGCTACACAGAGCCACAGAGCAGATCTGACTATGATGCTCTCGGCTTATGTCTACTTCTTAGAAAACAAAGAGCGTGCAGGCATCGAGCGAGCGGTGTTAAGCAATACCTTTGCTCAGGATCGATTCGGTCCGGGTATGCTTAATAAGTTCGTTGCTCTGGTCGCCGAACAAAAGACATACAGCCAGGTATTTGCTACACAAGCCACTCCGAGCCAAAGACATATGCAGAGTGACAAGTTAAATCATCCCTCTGTAGTTGAAACGGAACGGATGCGCCAGGTCGCCATGCAGCGCGGTTCCAAAGGTGGCTTTGGAATACGGGCAAATTACTGGTTCGAGAAACAGACTAAAAAAATTAACCTTCTCAAGGAAATAGAGGATGAACTGTCTGGGGAACTGGTTGACCGGGCGGGTTTTCTGCGCAAAAATGCTGTATATCAGATGGCGTTATTTCTGGCGTTGGCCACACTCGCCGTGGTGATATCGCTAACGCTTGGTATTATCATAACCCGCAATATAACCGCTCCCCTAGGTCTGATTACTCATGTGGCAGAGAGGATCGCCGACGGTGACATTAATCACGATATCAGTTATCAATCCGGTGACGAAATTGGAATGCTGGCTGATTCCTATCGCAAGTTGATCGACTATATCAGGAATATTGCCGTCATTGCAAAAGCTCTGGGTGAAGGAGATCTCTCTATTCCTATAGAGAAGCGCTCGGATCAGGATGTGTTGGCAAAGAGTTTCATGCAGGCAATCCAGTCACTGCAAGACTTAATAAATGAGATTCGCGAGTTGGCCGATGCGGCACGGGAAGGAGCACTCGCTCGCCGCGGTTCGACCGAGCGCTTCAAGGGCGCTTATGGCGAACTCGTATACGCAATTAACTCCATGCTCGATGCCATAGTTGCACCCATAAATGAGGCTGCAGCAGTAATAGATAGAGTTGCTGGACGCGATCTCAGAGTGCGTGTGGAAGGAGAATACAGAGGGGATCATGCGCGAGTCCGGAATGCACTAAATACGGCCATCAACAACTTACAGGATAGTTTGGTCCAAGTGGCAAACAGTGCTGAACGAGTCGATGTGGTTTCTGGACAGATACGTGCTGGCAGCGAATCCTTGGCTAAAGGAACTTCAGAACAGGCCGTGTCATTGGAAGAGATTGCATCTTCTCTTAAGGAAATGAGCTCCAGATCTGGGCAGGGATCCGTCAGCGCACGAGAGGCGAAGAGGAAAACCGATAAGGCGCGTACTACCGTAAACGAGGGCGTCAATAGCATGAAGCAACTTTCTGTTGCTATCGAGCAGATCAAGGCGTCAGCGGATGAGACCGCCGTTATAGTGAGTTCGATCGACCAAATTGCCTTCCAGACGAATTTATTGGCGCTCAATGCGGCGGTAGAAGCAGCGCGAGCCGGGGAAGCGGGTAAGGGGTTTGCTGTGGTGGCCGAGGAGGTGCGCAATCTTGCTCAACGCAGCGCCGATGCGGCCAAATCTACTGCCCAGATGATCGCTGAATCAGTGCAGAATACTGAGAGGGGAGTGGAACTGAACCGAGTAGCCCTGAAGTATCTGGAGGAGATCCGCGAGCAAGTAGAGAGCGTCTCGAAAGCGATGGGTGATATAGCCGTCGATTCGCATCAGCAGAATGAGGGAGTTGGGCAGATTAATCTTGGGGCAGATCAGCTCAACAAGGTAACCCAAGAGAATGCGGCCACCGCCGAGGAGTCATCGGCGGCAGCGGGTGAAATGGCGACGCTGGCGGGGGAACTGCGGAGTCTTGTTGACCTCTTTCTAATTGAGAAAGAGGAGGTTGCCGTTGTCGAGGAGCCTGTCGCAGTGGGTAGCCGAAGTTAGCTCGTTTGATTTAGTTCCTCGAATTTAGTTGGCACTGACGCAAAAAATGCAACACTCGACAAAACAGAGAGTTGCATTTTTTTAGTTGGTATCGGCGGAGGGACTTAGACCCTCCTTAAACATTACCATCGTCGTATATCCCGTTCGGTAAAGATAGCGACTGAGGCTACGGAAAGACCAATAGTCAAATTCGTGAACTAAAAGAGCCAAACCAGAAAAAAAGATGCGTTCAAGGGACTACTTTGATCCAAGATCCAGGTGCTGGTAGGACGTAATCGGCGCCAGGAGGTAGCGCTGGTTCCATACGTTCGACGAAATTTTCCATATTCAAAAAGGGTACAGGCCGTAGGTCCTGTGGGTCCTCTGGTAAACGCGAAAAGAAGTTCTCCCAGTGGATCATGGCTACACGTTTTGGTTGCAGGTGATTGACCAGATCTTGGGGGTAGTTGCCAACTTCGTTATAGCCAGCGACACAGAGCATTGCCAAGTCAACACGACGGTTTAAGGATGGAGGAAAACCCGAGGGCGGTGAAGAGGCTGCATCCTGATAATAGAGTCGGTAAACGATCGGGCCACCTGGTCGCTCGAGAAAGTCGATCAAATAGGATAAGGTTTGACCTTCGCGCCAACCTGCAGCTCTTCGAGGTAGGCGCTGTAAGTCCTTATGGTAGGATCCGCGAAACATTTTGAGACCGTTGAAGTGTGGGGCATGCTCAGACTCTAAGGCCATGAAACGGATACGGCCGTCGGCAATCTCGATCCATTGACCTGGCATGGAGATATTGCCCATCTGTTCATTTAACATGACCAAACGAGACTTATCCACAGTAGTGGATAGGGTGTGGTAGGCAGTGCGGCTTCCGTATACACGAGCGTTCGGGGTATAAGTGGCTAGAATATGGGGCAAATCCATTAAGTGATCGTAGTGAGCGTGTCCGACGAGTATCGCGTGAGTCTCTGCTAGTTCGCTACGCATTGGAGCTAGGAAGCGGTCTATTTCTTTTGGTTTTGATTTTATGTGCCAAAACAAGAGGCTTTTTAGCGAGGGATTGGAAAAAAAAGGGGCTGTGAGTACGACATCCTTGCCTCGTCGCAAGAAAAGACCACCGGCTCCCAGATACTTGATATGGAGTTTAGTAGAATCTAATCTTGGAGGGTGCCTGTCGTTCAAAAGAGGTATTTGGTCGATAGTTCTGCCAAAAGCAGGTGTAAGAACTAGTAAAGTGAAGGCAAAAAATAAAGCAGACAGTACGAGAAGGCTCGCGAAATTGGATACGAATGGCTTAGAGCTTTTCAGCAAGCCTTGTCTGCGAAGCTTGATTGAAACAGGGGCACTAAAAAATATAATTATAAGAATTTGAACCACCCCATATGATCCCGCAAAGAAGCCGACAACAGTTAATCCGAAACCTATGATCCAGAATAAGAAATCCATAAAACCTCCTAAATCGGCAGCATAGAACACATCGATTCTTGAAGAGATCAGACCTACAATGATATCAAATATGGCGTACTTCTTGACTAGTTTAGCGATCCTATCACATGAGAACGACTTCTTGAACGGTCGTTCTATAATTGCTCACAAAGAAGAAACCTAAACAGATTACCGTAGCAAAACCGCTCGTTGGACGACCGCAAATTCCGGCGCTTCCATGTGAATTAAATAGACGCCCGATGCCAACTCTTGCCCTCTATCATCGCGACCATCCTTTATCAAAATTCATTATTCGTTTTCGTCTTTATCGTTACTACTATCTTCGGTTCCGTGGGTCGCAATAAACCACCAAATCAACAAGAAGACTAGAGGCCAACCCCCAAAAAATTGCCAAATACTCGTTTTTTGTCATTCGGTATGGCCCTCTGCATCTACCACACCGACGTATTATTTACGAAACCGCCTTTCTATCTGGCCTACGAGCAAACGAGTTACGGAGTTTGACTGTAGACGATTTGGATACAGTGCGTTGTGGTTTACATTTGGCCTCTGAGTGGACAAAAACCCGAAAGTTTGGATTCCAGCCACTGCCTCGAAATCTCGTGGAAAGGCTGAAAGATTTTGCAGCCTCGGGCGAGGCATATCGCATTTATAAGCAGAGCTTTAAACAGGCAAGGAGTAAGGTAGAAACTCCACAGAATCGGCTTTTATATGTGGCTTCGCAGACGGATAGAGTGTTGAGTATGGATCTTAAAGCCGCCGGAATTCCTAAACACATCCCGAGTGGCCTTCATCAGTTTGATACTCGAACAGGGAGAAGTATCGCCCCAAGAAGCGCAGGAACTTGCACGACATTCGACGGTTGATCTCACTGTGAACATGTATGGACGTGTGCGAGAAGAACGGCTGTCAGAAGCTGTCGAGAGGGTAGGGCGTGTGTTTTTAAAACAGAAATGTATACCAAGTGCGTACCGCCTTGCCGCTGGTGCAGAACCAGAAACCGCAACTCCTGTAGAATTAAAGAGTTGCGGTTTCGTCAATATGGTGGGGGGAGCAGGATTCGAACCTACGAAGGCTGAGCCAACAGATTTACAGTCTGCCCCGTTTGACCGCTTCGGTATCCCCCCAGCGCTTTTAAATTGAGCTTTTAAAGATAGGGGCGATTAGAAAACTGTCAACACTTTCAAGCCTCGCTAGAGAGGCTTTTTAGCGTCCCATTCCGCGAAGGATGACGGAGCTTGCTCAAGGCCCTCTCCTTGAGTTGGCGAATGCGCTCGCGAGTTAAGTTCATCATATCGCCGATCTCTTCGAGCGTTAGCGCCTCATTGCCGTCAAGGCCAAAATAGAGACGGATAATGCGAAGTTCACGTTCGTCTAACGTGTTGAGCGCATTCTCGAGCTGGACTCTGGCTGACTCGCGTAGAACGTCAGCATCGGGTGCCTCTAGAGACTGGTCGGGCAGCGTGTTGAGAAGGCTGCGTTCGTCATCGTCGGTGAAAGACTCATCAAGAGAGCATACGGAACGGGCACTTAGGATGGTTTCTAAGATCTCTTCGGCGGGAACATCGAGTTCCTGTGCAATCTCTTCTACGTCAGGGTCACCTTCGCGGTCTTGCCCTAGCTTGCGAGATGCTTTGGATATGTCTTTTAAGAGGCTGACTTTGTTGAGGGGGAGTCGGACCGTGCGCACGTGTTCGGCTAGCGTTTGTAGTATGGACTGTCGAATCCACCAAACAGCGTAGGAGATGAATTTGTAGCCTTTTGTGCCGTCAAAGCGATCTGCTGCGGTGATCAACCCTAGATTACCAGCGCTAATAAGGTCGGAAAGAGAGAGCCCTCGGTTCTGATATTTCTTTGCTACGTCGACGACAAAGCGGAGATTGGCGCGAATCATTTCGTCTCGGGCCCTCATGTCGCCATTTTTAATGCGTTCTGCTAGCTCTACTTCACGCTCGCGGCTAAGCGGCGTAGATTCAGCGATGTCGTCGAAGTAGAGTCGTAGGGTACTCTCCTCGTCGTGCAGATTCTGCATATTTCCTCTCGTCTATTAAGATGGAGTTAAACGGTGCGATTGTACAAAAGTTAAGGAGCTCGGTCAAGTTTTTTATTTTTTCTCGCAGGCTCCAATACGTCGCGAAGGTATTGCCGAGCGCCCTCGTAAGGAGACCCACCTAATTCTTGGGCGACCAATAGAGCACTTTCGACAATCACATGATTCCCCGAGGCTAGCTCGAGTAGATTTTGAAGATGTTCTGGGCAGAGTAAAAACCGATCGGTGAGCGTGTCAAATGCTTGCCAATCTGCTTCATCTAGGGTCTCTTCAGCCATTAACGACGTAGTTTTAGGGGCCATTAGAAATCTCAACGTCCTGTCTTAAAAGATACTCATTTTGTCTCTAAGACGCCAATTTAGTGTGCTCTTGGTGCTGAGAAACGGTCTTTGATTTAAAAAGAGTGCGGAAGATAGTTAGTAAAAGTCTAATAGTCCGTTAGCGGATTCCACTGATTTTATCTATTGAGTAGTAAGCACTAATCCTAAACTCAGCAAAAACAACGCTTTGAGCGAATAAATTGATTTCCAATTCAATTTATTGCCCAAAAGTGATTCGATCACAGGAAACGTGTTCTACAGAGTGATGGTATTGAGTGTGTAGCGTTTTTCTCCGTCTGTCTTGTGGTCTATTAGGATAATGTCCCATTGCCCGGCACCTATTTTTTCAGCACATTCTAACATCTATACGATATAAAACTCTGTATCCATAAAAAGAGGAGAATGAATACATGGCTCGCACCGTAAAAGTGGCCGTAACGGGTGCCGCTGGACAGATTGGATATGCCTTGTTACCCCGGATTGCTTCAGGGGCCGTATTTGGTCCTGATGTTC
>CALDFW010000136.1 GCA_937942165.1 uncultured bacterium
TGAGGAGAACATGGGCCTACTGGCCAAGTTGAGCGATGCCGGCAACGACGATCCACTGGTGCTACCCGGAGACGAGGGACAAACCCCATTGGTCAATTTTGTGGGCGGAGAAATTACGCTTGACGAATTTCTCCACGATGCGAAAGAGGCACACGTAAACCCCCAAGACTTTGCCAAACCCGCTGAGGTAACAACGATTCTCAACCGAATCTTCATTCCCGCACATCTGTTTATGTCTGAAGCGTATGAAATGGGCATAGATAAAGATCCAACAATTGCAGAGCATTTGGCACAGCGTAAACCCGGAGCCTTATTGACCATGTTGCGCAAGCGCCAAGTCGATAAGTATGTGGATGTGACAGAAGACGAAGCCCGTGCGTTTTACGATGCCAACCCCAAGAAATTCATTCCTCCAGCGACGACCACTGCTGCCGAAATTTTGGTAGCAAGCGATACGCTTGCACAACGCGTAAAACGCCTCCTACAAGAGGGGCAAGATCCGCAGACGCTGTATGATCAATACTCGCTTCGAGAAGAAGCTGCACATCACAGCGGCCGGCTCGATATAAACGCCTACAATCAGGCCTTCTTTCCCGAAATCGCCGAGATAGTGCAGAACCTGGAGATAGGCCAGATTGGGGGGCCTGTAAAGACGGGTGCGGGATACTCTGTGTTTAAAATCCTTGAACGCAAGCAAGAAAAAGCGCCTTATAATCGCGAATCAAAACGCCGTTCTATGGCTTATGTAAAGGTAGACAAGGCGAGGCGGAACTACGTCGACTACGTGCGCTCTCTTCGAGAAAAGCATTCCGTCTCAATCAATGAGGAAAACCTTACGCGCATGAGCGCCGAGCCGAAGTCGTAGCGGATTTCGTCATTCGATTCGCAGGTAAATCACAGTTCACCCGTTCTGCTGTGTATCAGCAACGATGATTTTCAGTTTATAGCAAACGTACAGCAGTCCCGGTGCCGGCATTTTTCTATCTTGGCACCGGGCTGCTATACGCAATATCTTTCCCCCATCGAGATGAGTCCATCCAACCGCGATGAACGACTGAGAATTACCCTTGCCGCTCGCTTACCCCAAACGCATAATCAAAGCTACCTGCTCTATAGCTCTCTGTTCCTTCCTGACGGCGTGTAACCAGGAAACGCATACACCATCACCAGAAACACAGGCCCCGTCTACGGCACCACAGCGTCCTGTTGACATTGGTCGCCAACACCTTGGGGCCGGACGCTATGCAGAAGCCCTTTCCAGTTTAGGAGCCGCGTTAGAGAATAACCCCGGCGAACAGTCGATACAGCGCGATATTGCTCGCGCCTATTTAGCGCTCGGACGCTACGACTCTGCGCAAACGCACATCGAACGCGCTCTCAAAACAAATGCCAACCGTGCCGAACTATATGACGTACTCGGAGCTATTCACATGGCACGAGCCTTCTCTCAGGCACACTATCGCGATACGGACAAAGCCCTCGCCGCATTCCAGAAAGCAGTTGACCTAGATTCGGCTCGCGCACATGTGCATTACAATATTGGTTTGGTATATGCTTACCGCGATAGTAACGTCCGAGCAGAGCAAGCATATCAACGCGCTCTATCCGCCGATTCTACGCTGTCTCCCGCCTACAAAAAGCTCGGTATGATGGCCCGTGAACGGGGCGATAAAGACAGAGCCGTTACGCTTTTTTCTAAGGCTGTCCACCATACGCCCGACGATGCTGAAGCCCATTTTTACCTAGGCATATTACACCGCGAAAGTGGTCGCTATGAAGAAGCCCTCGCCCATCTAAAAGACGCTGCTTCGCTCAACCCGCATTCGCCGCAGATCCACTCAAACCTAGCCGGCGTTTACCTGCGTCTGGGTAAGCGCGGCGAAGGACAACAGGCACTCCGTCGATCGGAGATATTGCGGCAAAAAGAACGCGGCATAGGTTCAGAAATAACCCAGCCTAGTGGTGGGGCCGTTGCCATAGGCCCGGCGACAGCTCGTTACAATATGGCACTCAACTTGGCTCTACGCGGCCAGTATGAAGAGGCTATCATCGCCTATCAGAACGCCCTCGAACTAAATCCCGACCTCAAAGACGCGCACAGCGGATTGGGCATACTACTCACTTGGAAAGGTGATCTTGATGCCGCGGCACAGGCCTTGCGAAGCGCGGTAGACCTCGACCCACAGGACCCGACAAACCGGACTCGATTGGGAATGGTCTATTACAAACAAGCACGACTCTATCCAGCGCGAGCAGAGTTAGAAATGGCGTTGGTCCTAGACCCGTCACTAGCCGAAGCAACCTATGGATTGGGTTTAATAGAAGCGCGCCAGGGGCAGATGGACGCAGCCGCCGCACACTTCATGCGCGCCAGTCAGCTGCGACCAGATTATGCGGAAGCGCTTATGAACCTAGGCGTCACTCAAATGCGCCTCAACCAACCTAACGCTGCCGTCGAGTCTTATTTGCGCGTTGCCGAACTCGACCCCGACAACGTCCGCGTCCACATGTATCTAAGCGATGCGTATGCCCAGCTCGGAGACGACCTAAGCAGCAATACGCACCGCGATCGGGCACTTGAATTGAAAGAGGTAGATTAGTTCTCATGCGCTTTCATACAGCCTTAGCTATTCTGCTCTTAGCCACCACTGCACATGCCCAGGTTGTCGCAAAAACCGACACGACGATCAAGGGGCAAACCTACGCAAAGATCAATGCCACTGATTTCATTACCGCTCTGCGTTCAGCAAAGGCCGGAACAAATCTCGAATATCGTACTACAGCGATAGATGGCCCGGTTTTTGCCCCCACAGCCGGACTCGACACCGTGCACGCTTCTCTCTCTCTAATCGACGTGATTTTTCTCGGAGAAGTCGTGCTAAACAACGTCGTATTCACCGCTGATTTGCGCGGCGAAAAAGTCGAATTTCGCAGAGGACTTTCAGCGTTAAAGTCGCGATTTAATGCCGACTTTTCCCTGAGGCAGAGCATTTCACGGCGACACACCAGCTTTAAGCAGGCTCTGTTCGCAGCGGAGAGTGACTTTTCCAACAGCACGTTTCAGCAGACTACTTCTTTCATAGAAACGCACTTTGCTCAAGCAATATTTTCACACGCGCGCTTTGCCAGCGAGGTCTATTTTGAGCGTTCCGTCTTTGCTGCAGAGTCTGATTTCAAAGACGCCTTCTTTGAAGGAAACGCTCATTTCAAAAACGTTCACTTTAAGAGCGATATTCACTTTGGCGGTGCGCGATTCATACAGCGCACCCGTTTCTGGCAAAGTATTTTCTCCGGTCCCTCAACCTTTGACAATGCCCGTAGCCGGGGCGAAATCTCTTTTGGCCAAACCGTCTTTGGCCAAAAGGCTCGCTTTCGTCATATCACGTTCGTACATCCAGTTAGCTTCGCCGGCGCAGTCTTTCACCGGCCGGTTACATTCTCCGGCAGCCATTTCAAGAAGGCAGCCGATTTCAGCGGCGTCCGCTTTCACGAAGACCTCGACCTCAATGCAGACTTTAAAAGCGCACTTGACCTACGCCACAGCAGAGGACCCAGCCTAGATTTATTGCCAGCAAACAACAAAGGCTATGGGACTAACCCAGACTCGACTCTTACCGATACAGCTCGGCTATACCTGCAGCAAGCCAATTTCTCTCGCATAGCATTTCGCTGGCCGCAGATTGCCGGGCGCTTGGCCTCCGCAGATAGCACGGGGGCTGACCTACAACCAGTCTACGCCAAACTGCACCATCGCCTGATGGCCGAGGGATTGGCATCTGATGCGCGCAGCTGTTTTGCCGCTGCAATGGAACACAGACTTCGTTATCTCGACCCAACTCAGATCGCTTGGTATGGCCTACAGCTATGGCGACTCACCACGCATTACGGAACCGATCTAGTTCGCCTAGTCGTCTTCATCTTCGCCTGCCTGATTTTCTTCGGCTTGCTCTACCGGCTGATTCCAGGCCATCCCATCGGCATAGCTGACTGCTTGTATCACAGCGCACTAAGCTTTTTCCACCTTGGCCTTCGCTCCGAAACACAGGGCCTCGCAGGCTGGCTCACACTAGCTCAGACTCTTATTGGCTGGATCTGTCTTGGGCTGTTTGTAGCTACGATCTCAGGACTGCGGTAAACGGGCTATGCCACGCATACTATGTGTTTTAGCCGCACTACTGGTAGGCTGCACGACCGAACCCGAACCCACATCAACAGCTCTCTCAATTCGTTACACGGAAGTCAGCGCGGGCATAGACTTCGACCATTATAACGGGTTCTCTGGAGAGTACTACTACGTTGAAACTTTTGGTCCCGGATCGGCCTTCATAGATTACGACGGCGATGGCTGGCTAGATATCTACTTGGTCAACGGAACCTATCTGAAGGGGCTAGCTCCGGACCCTCTGCCAACCAACCAACTCTACAGAAATAGAGGGGACGGCACATTCGCGCGGGCTGATGTGGGTGCTACTGATATGGGATACGGCATGGGCGTAGCCGCAGCGGACTACGACAACGATGGCGATACCGACCTCTACATTACCAACTTTGGCCCCAACGCACTCTATAGAAATGAGGGTGGATATTTTGTAGACGCAACCCAAGAGACAGGCGTTGGCGACCGCCGCTGGAGCACGAGTTCAGCCTTTCTCGACTACGATCTCGACGGGGATCTCGACCTCTTCGCCACCAACTACGTCGACTTTGATCTCAATCGAAACGTTCTCTGCAAAGAGGGGCGCATTCGAACCTATTGCCGGCCACAGGCCTACGAACCAGTTGGCGATCTGCTCTACCGCAACGATGGTGGACGCTTTACCGACGTAACGGACGAAGCCGGTATAGAACTGGCCGGACGCGGCCTCGGCGTTGCCTTGTCTGACTTTGACCGCGATGGTGATACAGATATCTATGTTGCCAATGACGGTACCATGAACTTTCTCTACGAAAACCGCCGCGGCCATTTTGCAGAAATTGGACTACAAACGGGCACGCGTTACAACGAGGACGGACGCGCCGAAGCGGGTATGGGCGTAGATTTTGGCGATTATGACAATGACGGCTATCAAGATATTTTCGTCACCAACTTTGGTTTTGAGACGAATACCTTATACCGCAACAGCGAAGGGACCTACTTCGCTGACGTATCAGCTGAAGTAGCCCTAGCCGAACCCACCTATGACCCACTGGGTTTCGGCACTAAATTCTTAGATTACGACAATGATGCAGACCTCGATTTATTTGTCGCCAACGGCCATGTTCTCGATCTAATGGACGATATAGATACGACGGGGAATCTCTCGTACTATCAGACCAACCAGCTGCTGCGCAATGATGGACGGGAAGGAAGCAGACGGTTTGTCGATGTATCGTCCCGGTCAGGTACTAGCTTTTCCGTCAAGAACGTGGGTCGCGGTACGGCAGTCGCCGACTACGACAACGACGGCGACATCGACCTTCTAGTGAACGGCGTTGCCGATCCCCCCCGCCTGCTGCGCAACGATGGTGGCAACCAGCAGCATTGGCTCATCGTCGAGCTGGTCGGAGCCGGCCATCTCGATGCACTCGGAACAATAGTAACAGCAACTGCCGCAGGAGGCACGCGGCAAACCCGCGAACGTCAATCGGGTGGCTCCTATCTATCTGCGCACGATCCACGACTACACTTTGGCCTCGGCGACGCTACACAAAGTGACCTCGAAATACGCTGGCCCGATGGGCAAATACAGTATCTCAAAGACGTAGCTTCAGACCAGATACTCCGCGTCGTACAGCCTGAAGCTGAACCATAAGCTGTGATTAGCATGAAATACGTTAGCCTCTTATTCGCCCTATTTATCCTCTTGGGATCCTGCGCAGAAGCTCCGCTCCAGCTCGAACCCTACGAAGGAGCCGGAGGAGCCATTGCCCCCAAGGCAACGGCCGCTGGCTTTTCCATCGAAGCCGACATCAACGGCAAAGCAGGACGGCTTTTCAAGCAGGCGGAAACGCACTTTGCTGCGAACCACTTTAAAGAAGCTACGCCCACCTACCGACGATCTATCGAACACACTCCGACCTTAGCAGCGCAGCTCAATTTGGGCATTGCCCTGCTCAGTATGTCCGATATGGCGGCTGCAACTCAAACGCTAACCGAGGGACTCTCGCAGAGTCGGCAACGCAAGGATCGCCGTTTCACCGCCGCTTTTCTCAGCAATCTCGGCAACGCTTATGCCAATCAGAACAGCCTCAGGAAAGCGCTAGACAGCTTTGAAGAAGCGCTTGAAATATATCGAGAAATCGACCAACAGGCCGAAGTGGCTGCAAGCTTGGGCAATATAGGCATGGTCTATTTTTTGCGAAGCGACCTAGACAGCGCACATACCGCATTAACTACGGCGATGGCAGCAAATCGCCACATAGCCAACCGCCGCGGTGAGGCCCATGACTTGGATCGCCTCGGAACTATTTACATTTTGCGCGGTCAGCTCGACAGCGCGCTCACTCACTACCAAGAGGCGCTGGCAATCAACAGCGATATAAGCTATCAGCGAGGACGAGGACGTGCTTTGGGCAACGTTGGCAATGTCCGCTTTGAACGAGGCCAATATGACCACGCGCTTAAGGCCTACGAGGATGCGCTGGCGATCTACAGTGACATTGGCTATCTGCGTGGACAACTCACCCAACTCAACGGAATCGGCTTGGTCCACCGTCGCCAGGGCAACCTAGAAGAAACACTTAGCGCACTTCAGCAATCGCTCGCACTAAGCGAGCAAATTGCCCCTTCTAGTGAGACAGGCGCCCTGCACGCTGAGATCGGCAAAGTCTATTTTCTTCAGGGTCAGTTAGACAAGGCGCTGCGCTCACATAGCTTCGCACTAGAGTTATTTATCGAAACCAACCAGTTCCGCGAACAGGCGACCCAGCTCGATCACATCGGCACCATTAACATTCTCCAGGGACATAGACAAAAAGCGCACGAATTGTATCAGCGATCGCTCGCACTCTTTCGCCAGATTGATCACCCCAGCGGACAGGCGGAGCAATTGAGCAAGCTTGGCGCGCTCAATCAGGGGCTTGGTAGGTTAGATGATGCACTGGCAGCCTACGACGAAGCTCTGCAGATTTACCGTCGCTTCGACCGCCATGTGGAAGGGGCAACTCAGCTGGATAATATTGGATCCGTCCACGTGCAGCAGCGATCGTTTGATCAGGCCTTAGCTGCATACGACGAAGCGCTGCACATTTTTACTCGCATCGGTCATCGCCAGGGCCAGGCAGCCGAGTTGAGCAATATTGGCAATATTCACTTCAACCTGAACCAGCTCGACAAAGCCCTCACTTCTTTTCAAGATGCGCTCTATATATTCGGCCTAATTGACCACCCGCGCGGTCAGGCCGATTGCCTGGGCAATATTGGGCTCGTTTACCGCGATCTGGGCAACCGTCAACAAGCCCTAGAATATTTACACCGAGCCAGCACTCTATACGAGCGTCTTGGCGTCCGCAGTGCGGGCGTAGCTCGCGTAGACAGCGCGATTGTAGCCTTGGAACAATAAAAGCGGCCCCTCTTCAGTGGTGACGGGTGCTATGATCAGCCGATTGCATCAAATCAAACGATCGTCTATCTATGCTCACAGCCTTACCAGTTCCCTCCCGCAAAAGCCAAGCCCCATTCATAGAGATGTCGTAGAAGCGCTCCACTTCTCCAGTCGCCGGCCAGCGCACGGCAACGAAATCAATTTCCCCAACCTGCCCTAGGCCAATTTCTTGCTGCAGGCTAGATCCACCAAAGCTGCCCCCACTTCCGGCCAGCGCCCATATGTCGCGCATCCCGTCTCCCTGGCGCACTCGCACCTGAATACGCGCCCCAATTGCATCTCGGCTAGACACCACGCCTTCTAGCTCAAGCGTCACCCAATGATTGCCGTGTCCCGGATTGGCATAAAGCACATTGTAGTATGTATCACCCGAATAAGCCCCCCCCATCACCTGATATATATCCTGATCTCCATCGTTATCCACGTCGCCAAAACCAATCCCATGCCCCTTCTGCAGATGCCCCGTACCCGCCGTGCTAGTCACATCTAAGAACCGCATTCCTCCGTTATTGCGATACATTCGGTTGGGCAAGAGCGAACGTAGATCCGGGTTTCCAGTACCCAGATAGACATCGACAAAACCGTCGTTATCCAGGTCGCCATAGTTAGCTCCCATGACCAGCACGGCTCCTTCTAATCCAGAGTCGACCGCTGTGAAACGACCGTTGCTTCCGTTGCGAAATAGCATGGAACGAGACGCCGACGAGGTCTGCCCCAAATAGACAGCAGTGATGTCGATCGCATCATTGTCGTACCCGCCGACGAATAGATCGAGCCAACCATCGTTATCGTAGTCAAAAAACCAAGTGGGAAAACTCCATACTGGTTTTTCTACGCCGGCGGTGGCGCTCAGTTCGCGAAAACCCGCCTCTCCGTCGTTGCGATAAAGCGCATTTACCTGCCCCATGCGCGATAGAAATAGGTCTATATCACCATCATTGTCATAGTCGCCCCACGCAGCTCCCTTGACGTATCCTACATTATCGACGCCCGCCTGTTTAGCCCGATCAACAAATCGAACGCCCCCTTTGTTGTTGAATAGCTCACAGGGGTGCCGTTCCCAGTCGTTTGATTCATTGCCAACATATAAATCGACAAAGCCGTCGTTATCGTAATCGCCCCAAGCTGCCGTCTGCGTAGGATGAAAGGAGAGCAAACCCACCTCTGCAGTGACATCGACAAAATCGCCCTTTTCATTCCGCAGCAGCGAATTGGGGTGATGTCCTTCTTCATTCCACCAAGCTCCTCTGAGGACAAAGACGTCGGCATATCCGTTGTTGTCGTAGTCCGCATGTACCAAATTCAAACCGCCCAACTGATCGCTCAAACCCACCGACGTACCGGATTGGACAAACGTCCCATCACCTCCGTTTGTAAAGAGCCGCAGCGGGTGATCTAATCCCCAAGACGAGGCCATAAAATCTAGATCACCGTCTCTGTCAAAGTCCTCGACGATGCTTCCTCCAGACAGACCAAGTGCATTGACGTCTAGCGCTGAAGCCACGTCTACAAACCGACCTATATCACCTTCTGATGCAAAGACCGTTGGATCAATACGCCATTTTTCAGGCACGCCGTGTGGATATGATCCCACCGTCATGTGGTTGATATTGAAAAGCCATCGTGCGGCACCATCTTTTGGTCGCTGTTCCAACACTTGGCTGTACTCAAGCAGCGCCTGCCGTGCGCTCTCTTGAAGCACATGAACTCCAGCTGAAGATATGGGAAATAGACACGATTCAGGATTGTGAAGATGGAGGCAGTTTTCCTGCTCCGCTAAACGCATATGGGCCAAGCCCAGAAAGGCGTGAAGGGGCCATGTCGCACGCAGCGGCGCAGTGCTCTTTCGCCGCGACAATTCGCTTTCTATGTAGCGAAATTCCTCAATCGACTCATACGTCCTTCCAGCACGCAACAGCAGATCGCCCACTTGCAACCGCAGCCGCACTTCGCGCGACCAACTAGGTGCATTTCCAATTGCGGTGCGCAGTGAGTCAACGCGCTTTCGATTGAGCTCTCCGTTCAATTCAACACGGGTCGTCTTGGACAGCTTACGTAGAATATCGACCACTTCTCGGTCTTCAGCACCGCCAGTCGAATGGCTAAATACGATCAATAAACACACAAATGCCCGTGCCCATCGACCTGTACACTCTACGGTCCGATTTATCGTTCGGCGATCTCTAATCAAGAGACTCATAAACGGTGAGCAGCTGATCGGCTTCAATATCTACTATCTCCTGCCGTCGACCGCTGGGCCAGTCTACAATCAGTCGATTTACGCGATCGCGATCGGATAGACCAAAGTGAAGTGACATATCGCTGTGCGAGAGGTAGCTACCGCCGCTTTGCACCTCGGCGTATTGCATGCGTCCATCGGCCTCTACTTGAACCCTTGCACCAATGCCATCGCGATTGCTCTCCCTTCCGACCAGCTTCACCTGAAGGTAGTGATGCTTCTGGTTGCTATCGTTGCGCAACAGCGTCGGCAACGCATTCAAATTCAAAACAAAAATATCTACGTCTCCGTCTGCATCGTAATCGGCAAAACTCGCACCGCGACTCACACCGCGCACGGCCAAACCTGGACCAGCGCTATCCGTCACTTCGACAAACTGGCCACCGCTATTTTCGAAAAGCGAATTGATCTGCTCATAGTTCGAATCAAGCAAGGGCATGTCGGCCTCTGGATAGGTATGTCCATTCGCCACGAACAGGTCTAAATCGCCGTCGTTATCTCCGTCAAAGAAACCCGTTCCCCATGCAACGAGCCGCCGATCCGCTCGGCCAATCCCGGAGGAAAATGCAACGTCGGTAAAAAATCCTCCCCCTTCGTTGTCATACAGCGCATTCGCCTCATCGGCAAAGTTCGTAACAAAAATATCAGGGCGTCCATTACCATTATAGTCTCCCAACGCCGCGCCCATACATCCTTGCTCAACGCCTTCGCCGCTATAGGCAACGCCCGCAATTAGAGCCGACTCGACAAAGGTACCATCTCTCTCGTTGTGATACAGTTTATTTGGAGTCGAGTCGTCGGCAACAAAAAGATCTATCCAACCATCTCCGTCATAATCACCCCAAAGCGCACTCATGCCGTAGAATTTTTCTTCAGCAAGCCCAGCCTCAGCCGTCACATCTGAAAAGCTCCCATTACCGTTATTGCGATAGAGCACATCGGCGGCCGGCAGCAATCCTACAGGGCCGCAGTAGACGCTGACGTTTTTCCACAGGCATGGAATCGGTGATTCATAGTCAAGCGAAAAGTCGACATAGTTGGCCACGAAGAGGTCTACGTCGCCATCGCGATCGTAATCGCCAAATACCGCACCTGTTCCCCACCGATCATCTCCAACTCCAGCAGCATCCGTTACGTCCACAAAGCGCTCGGCACCCTCATTCCTGTAGAGCGTATTTCGACCATAATTGCTCACGTAGAGGTCTGCGTCGCCATCGTTGTCATAGTCACTCACCGCGCAGCCCATAGACCAACTCGTGTCTCCTACGGCCGCGGCATTCGTTACGTCTTGGAATAGCCCAGTACCATCGTTGCGATAGAGCGCGTTGCGCGGATGTGCGCCTTCTTCAAAACCATCAAAGGACGACCCGTTGGCAATATATAGATCTACGTCACCATCGTTGTCATAATCAAAGAAGGCCGAGCCTCCCATCATACCCTCAACGATATAGCGCTGACTAGAACCGGACGTATTAACTAATGCGATACCTGCAGCGTCCGTAGCATCGATAAAATACAGTCCTTCACCTGAGACCTGTCCGCTCAGAGCAGTGACCAACGCGCCTATCGCAGCGGCAACTTTCATTCCCTTACTCCTGTATAACGCGCAAAAATTGATTGGCCGATAGATCAACGAGCACTTGGCGCTGTCCGTCCGGCCAGATAATGACTAACTCATCGACAACCGAGCAGGTTCCCAAGCCGAAGTGTACACGCGCATCGCTTGCAGATAAATAGGATCCGCCGCCAATGCGCAGACGCGTCTGCATGTGCTGTCCGCAGCGCAGCTGTAGCCGCGCACCGATAGCATCGCGGTTGCCCCGCACTGCGACCAGTTCTAACGAAAGCCAGCGCCCTGCAGCGCTGTCGTTGCGATACAGAACGGCTGGACCGTTTACGTTGGTTACCAATACGTCTAAATCGCCATCGTTGTCGTAATCACCCGATGACGCACCGCGCGAAACGCCTTCTAACGCAAAAGCGGGACCGCTCTCCGTAGAAGCATCAACAAATGTGCTATCCGCATAGAGTAAAAGCTGATTGGACTGCTCGTAACGCAGATCCGCATCTTGCTGAGCCACTCGATCTAGGACGTGTCCATTGGCAACAAAGACATCTTGATCTGCATCGTTGTCCGCATCAAAAAAGAGTGTGCCAAATCCCAGCGGTAAAAACGTGCTTTCGTGCACCCCCATAACCTCACTCTGATCGCTGAACTTTCCCCGCCCCTCGTTGCGATACAGCGTGTTGCTCTCGCGCGAGAAATTTGTCACCAGCAAATCGACGTCTTCATCGTGATCGTAGTCGGCAACGGCAATGCCCATACCCGCCTCGGGCTGGCCCTGGCCGTTATAGGCCAGTCCCGCTTCTAACGCATTTTCGACAAAGTGCTCGCCGTCGTTTCTATAGAGGAAGTTGCGCATACCGTCATTGGCTACAAAGAGATCGACATCGCCATCTAGGTCGAGATCTGCGGCCGCAACACCCAACCCCTTACCGTAGACAGTAAAAATTCCGCTGGCGCGCGATATGTCAGAAAAAGTGCCGTCTCCTTCATTGCGGTAGAGGACGTCGGGAGCTCCGTTATAGCGCCTTGGACTGCAGTAGGTTCGATAGTCACGGGGCACCAGTAAAGCGCGTCCAGCAGGGCTATTCGCTTTCGACACAGCTCCACCGCACAGACGATTGTTGCTTGGGCTGGCGTCCAAATAATTGGCCACGTATAGATCTAGGTCGCCGTCGTTATCGGCATCGAAAAACGCAGCACTGCTTCCCCAGTGAGGGTCATCCACACCGGCAGCTTTCGCTTCGTTGGAGAAAAGGCCCGCGCCCCCATTTTCATAGAGCGCATTAACTCCGTAATTCGTGACATACAAATCCGGGCTACCGTCGTTGTTGTAATCTCCTACGGCTACGCCCATACCATACCCGGGATCGTCCGCACCGCTCTCTGTACTCATGTCAGAGAATACGCCATGCCGACTCTTTAACAGCCGGTTGCGCACCATCTCATCGTCGGGCTCTTGCCGTATATCAAACACCGTGCTATCGACGCGTCCATCAGAACGCAGCGGCGCCTGAAACCCTTCGATAACCCAGTGTCCATTTTCGTCATTGCTCACTTCATTCGACGGAAGAAAACGCCCCCTCCAAGGAGCCAGATCAAACCCGTCGACCAGGTATATGTCTAGCCAGCCATCGCCATCAACGTCGACAAAAGCGGCCCCCGAACCCATTGTTTCAAATAAGAAGTAGTCTCCGCGCGCCCCGCTTGTTTGGCGAAAATTAATGCCAGCACTTTGCGTACCATCAACAAAGTATGGCCTCTGTGGCCCCGGTTCACTACAGGAAACTAACCCGTAGAGAATGCAAGGAAAGAATATGAGACGATAGATAGCAGGCTCTCCAGACAGGATCGAAAACAAACGGACGGCATCGACGACGCCCACGCGGATAGCTGTAAAAAATAGAGGACTACCTCTCGAGGGCAAGCGACGCGATCAGGGACACCGATCAGCATCTCCCATCTGCGACGAGTACCGTTGGCTACATTATCGTGATTTCGTTAAGGGAACCATCAGATATGTAATCCACAATCAGCCAAAAACCTCCCGCTACGGCCTCCCCGAGAATTAGCCCCAGAAAAAAAGGCTTGAGTCGTTCGTAAAGCAGCGCGCCGCCGATGCGGGTAATAGTCGATTTAGAGAGCCAGGCAATAAAGACGGAAAACCACACTGTTCCAGTCAGCCATCCTATGCTGATTACAAACCCCAGCGGGTGGAGTGGCCACCAGTAAAAGCGGTGGTGACCCCACATCAGCAGCCCTTCTATCGCACCCCCAATACCGGTAAACAGCCAACCGCGCCACACAGGCCCCTGTGGTTCAACAATCACGCGCGCCATGTCCGCAAACGTGCGCTGAGCCTGCTGTCGCATAAAGAAATTGTGTAGGTTGATACCGCCGTGCGTATAGCACATGTCGAGGATAATCCAAGTCGCCCCGCCTAGGGCAACCACAATCGCCAGCATCATACCCCAAAAGAGACGGCCCTTAGGCCCCTTAACCGAATCGGCCAGTTTGAGACTATTAGCACAGGCAATCATTGGAAAAAGTCGCATCTCGGACTGCCATATATAAGTGAACGTCATCGCCACTAGCCCCTTGGCACCAACGATAGACGATCCAATACCAGAGAAAACGACAAAAGCGGCAATCATGGGCGAGCGGGCCGTTGGCACACCGGCCGCAGCCACCACGCGCGTGACGAACACGTAAAAAAGCAGGCTCGTAGCTAAGAAAGTAGGCAAGACAATAAGGGGAATTCCGGAGGCCCAAAGCCAATAGGCGACAAAGGTTAAGCTCCCCAAAAAACCAAATACTGCCGTTCGGTACGAAAGCAGTTCTCCGCTGTCGTCTAAGTCCCCCTCACCGGTCCACGCCTTGCGCCAGACGGCAACCAAATGATGGCGACCAACCCATAGGGAATACAGGACAAATACGAGACAGGCCCCCATCGACTGGTGCGTCAAATCCGCCGTTTGTGAGAAGGAATAGAGGCTCAGCTGTTCGGTTGAAGCAACGCCGAGGCTCTTGAATACATTCTCTTGAACTTTACCAAGTATGTAAAACACCCAGATGCTGAGTGATATATCTAGGTTCACCAGATAAAAGAACCCGATCCAAGCAAAGCTGTAGTTGAGCGGTAAATAAACACTCGTACCAAAGAGCTGTATTCCAGACAGGGACATCTTCCAATCGGGCCACGCCGGCAAGTAGTGATGCAACCCCGCTAGGCTCGGCAGCATAAACGCGACGGCAAACCCTATCCACAGAGCCGGCCTGCGAAATAGAGGCAAAACCCATTGAAACGGCCCCTCACTTCCCTCGATCATCCGCAGCGGTAGCTCAACCATTGGGTAGGCAAGTCGTTCGTTATGCGCCCACTGCCGGTGTAGGATAGACGACATACAGATCATCAGAAAGCTGAGCGCGATAAAAAAGGCGTACCAAGCTCCAAGCGGTTCAAACCACGCCTGCCAAGGAATCTGGCCGCCCGGAGCGCCTTCGTGCAGTTGGCGAATGGCCTCCATATCGCTTGGTGCCAGCCAGCGCTCTACGTATGGGAAAAAGATCTCTCCCCATCTATTTTCCGGCGTCGCATAGTAGTAGAGACCGCTAATAACGGGAATGAGATAGCCGACAAACGCCTGCGTCGGTACGGCCACGGCCATCAGCAGCATCGAATAGACCAGCACGAGATCCGCACGGGTGAGGGCAAACGTTCGCCGCAACCCACCTAAAAGTGCATTGCCCAAAAAGACGATGAGAAAAAACAGGAAGATCGCCGCGGGTGAGGAGCTATTACGGGCCATATACGACCCTTTGAGCAGCAGGACGCCATAAGGCGCTCCCATTCCGACGGCCAGCGCGCCTGCAGCCCCCACCGCAAGCCCTTTCCACGTAAAAGGTGAGCGCCCGTCATATGGAGCCTCTTCCACAACGGTCACTTCTTCCTCAAAATCAACTACGTCCTCTGGCTCCTCTAACAAGGCCTCAGCCTGCCGACGGTGATCAAGACGGACCTCTTTTTCCAGCGCGTGCCAAATGAGTAGCTGTTTTCGCAGTGCATTGAGAAAACGACCGTTGAGGCGCTGCCAGTAAAACCGCTCTCCGCTGAGACGCTGCAGCGAAATATCCATCGCATACATACGCGCTGCATCGGTCTCAACAAACGTCAGCTCAACGCGCTGGCTCACGCCCAGATCAAACGGAGCAAGCCATAGATCGAATGTGATACAGAGGTGTCCATCCTCTTCTCTTATCTTCACCCGATCAGCGTGCATATGACCCACTGCTCCTGCACTAAAGGATCGAAAGTAGCTGTGTAGGAAACCGCTAATTCCCACGACTTCGGATGCACCTACCATGAAGGGGAAGCGAAAGCGCCACAGATCGCTTGTTGGCGGCTCGGGCTCCCACCGTCTTATTACATCGGGAACAGCAGCTCGAGCCGCCAGTCGAGCGGGATAGAGAGTCGAAAGCAGGACTACTAACATCACGACCACAGCCGAGGTAATCGCCGCCGTAGAGGAGTAATTTAGCGTCAACCCCGACAGCATATCGGCTCCGAGCAGAATGCGCCCAACGCCCTGCCCCATGAGATATCCCAGCGCCGCCCCAAGCACGGCGTAGACGCATGCCTCTGCGATAAATAACAGCGATATATGCACGGGAGCGAGGCCGACAGACGAATAGATGCCGATCTCGCGAAAGCGCTCATATACGGCACCCATCATAGCATTCAACACGATGAGCGCAGCGATAAGAGCGGGAATAATCAGCGCGTCCATCCCCTGGATCGACGTCATGCCAAAGGAGGAATAGGCCACCGTTTCCAAACGGCCGTCGCCGCGGTCTCTTCCCACAAACAGCGTCGTTTCAATCCGCAGTAAAAAGTCTTCTACCAGCTTTTGTGGATTGGAGGACTCGTCAAAAACAAGCGCCAGAGACCGCAGCGAACCGCCCGCATCGCGCAGCACGCCGCTCGAAGCGATCAACACTCGCGCCGCATCGAGGTGAAAAAAGGGCTTGATATCCTCCAGGTTATCGCGCTCGTCGGCCGGCGGTTGCTGCGCTGCATTATAGCGTTGGAAAGCGGACATCTGAAAATCGGCTGGCGTAAGCGACTCATCGTCTAGGTCGCGCAGTGCGTTGAGCTTTTCTGCATCAACTAGGCCTACTACGCGCAGCGAACGACCAAATACCTCCACCTGAGCCGAACCAACGTCGGCCCGTGTAATCCCCAGCTCACTGGCCATTTTCTCCGATATTAGACAGGCCTTCTCTTCTGAACTGGTAAAAAACCGCCCAGCCAATAAGACGTCATCGATACCCGTGATTTGAACCTCAGCAGGACCAAGACCCAGCAGACCGAGCGCCCGCGCACGCCGCGTGCCGGAATCCACGACGATATACCTTTTGTCCTGCGCATTTTCTGGCGTATACCAGAGTCGTGAAGTCAGCGTGCTCCCGCGCGCAAAGTGAGAGCGCGCATACTCGGCCAGTGGTTCGCCCAGTTCGTCCCATCCTCGCGTGCGCAGCAGCACGCCTTCGTAGGCCGCAGAACGATCCAAATTGAGGGCGACAAAGCGAATGCCGGAATCAAACGTAGCAAATGAGAGGAGCGTAAAGGTCAGCAACACGAGCGTGGCCAACGTGAGTCCCGTGCGCAGACGCCGACGGCGCATATTGGATATGCCAAGCATAAACGCGCTGTAAGCCGCGCTTAACCTGCTAATATCGCGATCGTGCACCTGGGCCAAACGACGTCGGTTTTCGTCCACGTAGCGCCTAAAACGCCCGATGATCATAAAGAGCACAAATGCGGCTAACGCCATAATGGCAAAGGCGAGCAAAACGACGAGCGGATGAGCAATTTCAAAAGCGGGATGCACGCTCGAAATAGCCATCCATACGATTAATAACAGGCCAAAGAATCCGAGTAACTGCCGCCGTATATCAGAAGCCGCAAAGAGCAGTCGTTCACCAAAAAAGGCAGCCGGCACGACGAGTGCTAAGAAAAATACCATGCCCTTAATGACGTCGTTTAAAACACCCAAGACTTCTGGATACGCCCGGGCTTCAATGCCTAACGCCTCGCGAGACAGAGCTACGTAGCGCTCCCAGTCGAGCCTATCGCGAGCGCGTTCGGCACCTTCTATCAGATCGGCAACGCGCGCGTGGAGTCGATCGATTCGGGCATTCTCTATCGCGTGGCGGCGCATCGAACGAATCCGCGCTTCGTCGAGATTCCACATATCGCGCGCAGCCTGTAATGCCGTAAAACCAAGCTCGTCATGCGCCAATAGAAATCCGCGCCCTCGAGCCTCTTCTTCGTCTCGATAGCCGCGACTATTGAGCAGCAGCTGACGCTGACCTACATCGCCAATCAGCAGCTTCAGCCGATTCTCTTCCTCTAAGCCTGGGGAACCAAACAAGACGCCAAAAACCTGCTGTGCACGCTGACCAATAACGTAGCCATACTGCCGTGGTTCAACGCCTCGACCGTCAAGCACTTTGACCATATCGACCGCGCGCAGAGAACGTGGTTCGATCAGGCCATAGAGCGGCCGAGCCCGCGTCGGAAAGAGCACAAACGTTTGCTCTGTAGGTTTGTCCCAGCGCACCGAGACGTTAGTAAGACCTTGTCCCGTCGGCTTTCCCGTATGCCCCTGAGCCCGTTTGCTGAGGTCAGGGGCGTACGAGATTGCGCCGTCCCTATCAAAAGCGTAGGCCGCTGCTGCATACTGGTGCATCGGCAGGGCATTCACTTGGGCTACTCCGTCGCTGTCGGCTAACGCATACCGAATCGAACGCACGCCTTTCACATCGGCTTGGCGCGGCCTGGCCATCGTCACCAATCCACTTATAGGACGATCTGGCACCTGCGAGCGACGTGGAAACGTGCGCAGCTTAAAGCGCACGTCGCGCAAATTGTCTTTGAGTCGACTGCGCAGAGCGCTTGCAGCCAGCAAAAGACTGTCGTCTCGCGCAGCGCGTACGACCATTCCACTAATTAAATCGCTCTGACGCTGTGCGTTGGCATACTGGACGCGGCTGGGCTGATCAAGGGGAGAATTTATGCCCTGACGCCCATCAAAGATCGTCGCTAACGTCAACGCGATATGGCCCGCATCGAATACGCGCTGACCGGCGGTGCGCAAACCGCCCGGCATATAGGTAGACCAGTCCATTCCACGAATCGGACTAATCCCATTGGCCAACGCTTCTCTACCGGACTCAACCGAGGGGTTCACCGCTTCGGCATAGCGCACAAAACGGCGTCCAAAAGGGGCAAAAAAACGCTTCAGGGTGAAGTCACTAGCGTTGTCCCAAACGGCGAGTTCACTGCTGTGCGAAGATAGATCGAGACCGATAAACAAATCGACGTTAAGAGAATCGGGCTGCTGAGCTCGGTAGTATGGATGGCGGCGCATATAGCGCTGAAGAAATGCGCCGATGCCTTGGCGATCCTGAAAATGAGCCCCGCTGGCCAGCAGGATAAGAGAGCGCGGAGTGGGTTCGCGCCCCAGACGATCTGCCAGCGCAAGCAGTGCGCCCATGCCCACGGCCGACTCGGCGCCCGGCGCACGCGCTGGCACCAGCGAGTTCGCATCAAAGTAGGAAGAGACAAGCAGCGCCTCTTTACTCAATTCAGGATCGTTTCCAGGAAAGCGCGCCCAGATATTCCACGCCGTTTTCTGCTGCCATTCCATGCGACTAAACATCTCGACGGGCACTTCGCTATCCATCGCTCTGCGTCGCAGATCCGCAACCGCATCGCGCTCAACCCAGAAACGCGGCAGATCGAGCGGCACATCGGCCACTTTGTCTTCTATTTCTCGGAGGGACGTTGCGTCTGGGGCAATAAATACTACGGCGCGCGCACCGAGCAGCGCGGCATTGAGCCAGTTCGCACCGCTGGAAAAGTCCAGTAGGACAACGCGTCCGTCAATTTCCCGGCCGTTAAAGTCGCCCCAATCTCCCTTTCCGGCGTAGATCATAGGGGCTCGCAGCCCTTCTTGAGGAAGCGTCGGCGTTCTAGCTCCATTGGGCCACAGCCCCCACATAGGCACAGGAGCTTGCCCGGGTAGGCCGATTGAGCCTCCCAAATCTACGGGTACAACCACGGGAAATGTGTCTCGACGCACCTCGGCCGCCCCGCTAGCGCGCAGCCGCGCTTCTACGTACGCTGCAGCCTCATCATATCCGGGATAGCCAACGACGCGAGATCCCACCCCGGCCAGGGTTTGGATGGTCTCTCGAACCCCCTCTTGCTGCGCACTAGACGGTCCAACCAACAAGGGCACTATCGCCAAATACGCAAGAAAACTCCTTACAAGAAGCATTAACAAACCACCTCAGCAGGAGACGTTTCTTTACTAAATCTACTCCAGCCTGTATATACGTATCCCCTATTCATCGCCTAACTGACCTGTACGCGCTCCCCATCTGGAGCAATGCACAGGCCATTGTAGGAAATTTAGCTCCCCTCATCAAGAAGAATCACCCTTTTGAATTAACATCTACACAAACGAGAGGTAGCAGCTCAAAACTCGACTCAGGACTCAACGCACCCTATTATGTTGCGCACGCATTTCGCTTCCATTCACATCGCTTCACAGGCTATGAGCATTGCTCCATAACACCCGCTACACGTCGTATATCCAACGTATACCCTACCGCATTCTCTGCACGCTTTTTTGCATCTGTATGGGAACCGCCTGTCGCGACCAGCCGTCCGTGCCACCGGTGCAATGGGTAGACGTTGCACCAGAATCGGGCGTGCATTTCACGCACTATAACGACGCCCGCGGCCAGTACCACTATGTAGAAACCTTTGGTTCGGGCGCCGCTTTTCTAGACTACGACGGCGATGGGCATTTAGATCTTTATCTGGTGAACGGAGCGCCGATTGATTCAGCCCTTCCAGCGGCGGCGCCCACCAACCAGCTATACCACAACGGAAGCAACGGTCTGTTTGAGGCGCGTTCCTCCGAAGCCGGTGCTGGAGATCGGGGCTACGGTATGGGCGTGAGTGCAGCCGATTACGATGGCGACGGGGATACGGACCTATACGTAACAAACTGGGGCCCCAACGCGCTCTACCGAAACGACGGGGCGCAGTTCACCAATGTGACCCAACCAACCGGCGTTGGCGACCCGGGCTGGGGAACGAGCGCTGCGTTTTTAGACTACGACAACGATGGAGATCTAGATCTATTCGTGGCCAACTACGTCGCATTCTCACCGGATCAAAACGTATACTGCGCGCGGGGCACCGTGCGCACCTACTGCGACCCGGACGAATACCCCGCCCAGGCGGACGTTCTCTATCGCAATGATGGAGAACGCTATACCGACGTCACCCAGTCTATGGGTCTCACGCACGTCGGCCGCGGACTGGGCGTGACCACGAGCGACTACGACGGCGATGGCGACATCGACCTATACGTGGCAAACGATGGCACCATGAACTTCTTTTACGAGAATAGAGGCGCCTTCTTAAGCGAAGTCAGCTTACAGACCGGGACGCGTTTTAACGGATATGGGCAATCCGAAGCAGGCATGGGCGTAGACTGGGCTGACTACGATAACGATGGCGATACCGACCTATACGTCACGAATTTTTCCGCCGAGACCAACACCCTATATCAGAATAACGGCGGATACTTTAGCGATGTGACTCAGCTGGTTGGCCTAGACCAACCTACCTATGCTCCCCTAGGATTTGGCACCCATTTCTTTGACTATGACAACGATGGGTTCCTCGACATTTTCACCGCCAACGGGCACGTGCTGGATCGCATATACGAAATTGATTCAACCCAGCACCACGCGCAGCCGAGCCAACTGCTGCGCAACAAACTCGGCGAGCGGTTCTACGACGTATCGGACGGAGTCGGCGTCGATTTTACGGCGCCTCATATCGGACGCGGCAGTGCACGGGGAGACTACGACAATGACGGCGACGTAGATCTACTGATCGCCGTGCAGCAAGCACCGGCGCGCCTCCTGCGCAACGACGGCGACGGAACTATGAACTGGTTAATAATTGAGCTAGTGGGGCACAGGCATCCCGACGCCATCGGGACGCGCGTTTTTGTTGAGGCAAGCGGACGGCGACAGCTGCGCGAGCGCCGCAGCGGCGGTTCCTATCTTTCCAGCAGCGACCCCCGCCTCCACTTTGGATTGGGCACGGCAAGCGCTGCACGGGTCGAAGTAGTCTGGCCCAGCGGCCAGCATCAGACGGTCGGTTCTGTACCTGCTAACCAGATCCTACGCCTGGCCGAAGCAGCGACCCACAGCACACCCAATAAGTAGAAGAGGCTCTGCGCATTGTGCACAGAGCCTCTTTCCGTCCCGCAAGTACTATGCACACCTACGCAGATAAGTGCGCAGGCACGCCCACGGGCACGCCGTCGCGGCATACGCTGGGGAAATGGGCGCCAGCTTCGGCCATCGGCGCACCGTCGGGCAAATCGACAAACCGCTTCATAAGATGATCGCCCCCGGCATCAAAGCGCGCTTCGCCCGTCATATAGTGAATGGCGATAGCTCGGCGCGGCCTGCCAGAGCGATTAAACGGCGAACCGTGCCAGGTCAGCGAGTGGTGAAAAGAGACCTCACCGCGCTTAACGGGCCAAGGTACCGCTTCAACCTGCGCTATATCAGCATCATTAGGCGGAGAAAAAGTCGCCAAGTTCTTAAAGTCTTCGCGCTGTTTTAACTCGCCCTGCGTGCGTAAGAAATCTATTTGATTACCCCATTTATGACTGCCGGGTACCATCCACATACAGCCGTTGTCTTCGTCCGCATCATCAAATGGAATCCACGCAGAAACCGGCGTCATGGGCTTGATAATCGGCCACAGCGGCGCGTCCTGATGCCAGGTCGTTGCACCGCCGTACTCAGCCGGTTTATACTGAATCTGATCGTGCCACACCATTAAATCTTTGTCGCCGGTTAGTTGACTGATTCCACTCACCACGTCGGGGTGGTAAATAAGCCGCTCAAACGCGGGGGTTGCCTCCCAAATATTGACAATCTGCCAAACGGGCTTTTCCCGATCACCGCTTAGGGTGCGAAAAGATACGGGCTGGGGTTCCCCTTCATCAAAGCCGTCGGGCCCCTTCTCCAACACGGCATCAAGGGCCGCCGTCAATTCGGTCAAAGCCGCGTCGCTTATCACCTTGCCGCCATTTACAAAGCCGTTGCGTTCAAACTCGTGTACCTGCTCATTCGTCAGCATAGATCTCTCCTAAACATGCTATCAATATGTGACACAGTTATCGTCTATCCATTAGCTCATACGGCGAATCAGTTCGCCTTTGGCCTCGTTAAAAAGACCGATCAGACGCTGCCGCACGCCCTCGTCTCGGAATACGCCGATATTTTCAGCCCATGCGACTCCACCTTCCATATGCGTCATCAGGTAATTACCTTCTGCTTCAACAAAGGCGCAGCGACGACCGACGTCGATGTAAACAGGCGAAGAGTGAGCCATTACCGGCCCTGCATCCGTGTAGTGCGGTCCCCAACAGCGCGCCACCACCCAGCACGACTTTTCGGTTTTTATTTTGTGTTTGAGACGCATCGACGTATCGCCGTGCTTGCTCTCTTCGCGGGCGACCTGTTCGCCGTTGACGACGATCTCCACGCCCGTCAGCGGAAATACGCTCTCGGCCACCACTTCGACCTCGACGGTGCCCCCGTTGCCCTTTAAGCGCAGCTCGCTGCCCATCGGCTGCCCTTCAACCTGTAGGTCAATCATCGCACCCGTGCTGGCAAAGGTCGAGCCCTGCTTGACGGCCTGACACCAAGCGTCAAACGTGAATTCCTCGCCCTCGCGCAGGCGCGCATAGGTCCTCGAACCCCCTAAGATGCGTCCATTGGACATCTTGTCCGTGCCACCGACAATCGGCAGCTTTTGACCGACGTTGAGCCAGCGATAATACCCGCGCTCGGCCGAGCTAATCTTTTCGCCCTCCCACAGCCAGCACATCTCACCCGCATCGGCATGGCCCATGACGATATTGGCCGCATTTTCAAAATCGGGCAGCGGCATGTGCGGCATGATAACCAGTCCCCCCTGCTTTTTACACGCCTCCGCCCAGTCGGCCATCAGCGCTCCCACTTCGCCTCCAATCCAGTCCTCGTTGGCGCCGCCCGTGCAGATGGGTGCAATCATATCCTTTAAACCCAATAGACTGATATGCCCTAGCACGTGCTGGCGATTTTCCTGACTCACCCAGATCTTATAGTCTTCACTCGAAGTGGGGGCCAGCCCGCCGGTAAACTCTTCCCACGAGGTAAAGAGCCGACCCCACTGCGAAGCCAGTAAATGCGTCACGTTGAGATCTTCGGCCGCCGCCTCTAAGTGCGCCGACTGCGACGACAAAAAGTGCACGTGCGTATCGCCCGAATACCAGCCGCGTTTCTTCATATCAAACGCGCGCTTGACCTTCAGCGTCAAGTCGCGCTGCCCCGGCTTGATCTCGACTAACCTGCGCACGGGCTCGTATTCAAAACCCCGCACCACTTCTACGTACATCGATCCAACGGGCATATCGACCTGGCACGTTCCGTCTATATAAGCATAGGGCACTCCATTTACCTTGCAGTCTCCCCCCATATCCTCAAACCACGCAATATTGACGTCGGTCTGATGGCCGTGCGGCGCCACGTAGGCGCCGCTCTCGGTGCGAAAGTGAATACGCGAACCCACGGTCTCTCCCGTGTCCTCATCTTCGACCCGCACGTGCACCCACTGCTTGCCTTCTGGAGAAACCATCTCAATGCGCACGCGACCTTTCTCGACTTCTTTCTGATCGAGCACGTCGCCCCAGCGCAGCTGTTCCTCGACGTCTTGGCCGGCGCGCACCGTCAGCTGCCCCTCGCGCGATCCGTGTATTTCTACGTATCCCCCTTCTTTCACATCCTGACCGCCGCGTCCCCAGCCTCGTTCGGGACTGCTCAAGAAATCGCTGCCCGGGGCAAAGAGATCGTCCTGATGCACCACGACGCCTCGCTCTATCTCGACCTCGGGCTTTTCTCCGCCTTCTACTTCCACAGCGATCTCTCTGCGCGCTTCCCAGAGAAAGGGATCTCCGTCTTCGCCACAGAGCGTCACGCCGCCCAGCGCCAGCGGCGTAGCGCCGGTCGCAACAATCTCTACGGATTCGATCACCTTATCCGGTTGGGGATTTTTCCAATCGTAGAGCCACCATCCCTGCAGGTCGTGTCCATCTGGAGTATACGTACCCACCTGAGCAAATCCGTACGACAAACTGCGATCGGAGAGGGGCACCGAACGAAACTCGCGACAGTTTCGGCACAGAAAGGGATGATGTCCCCAGGGCACGTTGATATCGTGCACTTCAAAGCGGCGACGCAGCGTCTGCTCGACGCTGCTGCCATCGGCATAGCGCACCCGATAGAGACCGATTTCTTCACCCGTTCCCTCACCGGTCACTGCAGCCCCCTTGATGGGCGCACATACGTGGGCAAAGAGCAGGCGTGGCGCGGTCGCACCGACTTCTACGACGACCGATTCGGGCACGCCTTTGGCGCCCTGCGCCACCTGAACGGCGACTTTTCCACTCTCTTCTGATGCAAGGGTAAAGGGAATCCCCCAGAAGGCGCGCGTGCCCTTCAACATTTCCTTAAGCGGCGTAGTGTCTCGATTTTCGGCGGGTGCTGGCCACAGCCACTCACGCTCTTGTGAAGCCCCGTTCTCTCCGCCCGTATTGTAGTATGAACTCAAATCAACTGGTGTGAAATCCGCCATTTCGCCTTCTCCTTGCTAGCTCGCGATTGCACCAATATACCGCTGCGGCATCCCCCTATCAAGCCAACTACAGGTGGTAATTTTCTCCTGGTAAACGGCGATAGGTCTGGGCAATATTGGCATCCGAATCGGTCTCCTCAACCAGCGCCAGCAGCGCCTCGTGCAAACGCTTTGCCTCAGCCGGATGCGCTGCTAATACGCAGCGTTTTTGCTCCGGATCATCCGGCATGTAGAACAGTTCGTCGACGCGGCGCTCCGGATACCCTATCGTGCGATGGCGCTCCGTGCGCACGGGCTTGCCGCGATAGGCCAAATCTTTATTCGGCCAGTAGACCAGCGTCCACTCGCCATCCGTTACCGTAGCCGGGACCGTTCCCCAGTGGTCGTCTAGATTGCGGCCCGTGATGGCATACGACCGCCGGTCACCGGCCTTGCCCAACAGGGCGTCAGCAAAAGACTGACCCTGTAGTCCCTGCGGCGCAGAGACGCCACTCAGTTCACAGACGGTTGGAAACAGATCAACCGGCTGCACCAGCGCATCGCTGCGACCCGGATCGGCCTGCGGATGCTGCACCATAAAGCACAGGTGGGCCATGGGCTCGTAGAGCTGCCCCAAGTCGCCCCACGGCTTCCCCTGCAGTCCGTGATCGCCAAAGTAGTGACCGTGGTCAGACATCAGCACCACCATGGTATCTTCGCGCAAACCAAAGAGCTCAATGCTGTCGAGTAGATAGCCCAACCAGCGATCGACCATCGTCGTCTCAGCCGCGTAGAGCGCGCGCACGTGCTGAGCCTCTCGTTTGCTCATAATCTCATCGATAAAGCCATAGCACGGAAAAATCAGTTCGTCTCCTTCATAATCGGGATCATAGAGGTCGACATAGTGCTGCGGAGGATCCCAAGGCTCGTGCGGGTCCCACGAATCGATCCAGAGAAAGAAGTTTTCCCGCGTGTAGTTGCGCTCCAACCAGTGCACGGCTTTCTGCATGACCTGTGGACCGAGGTAATCCGTCTCAAAAAGACGGCGCGACATATTGGCGAGGTAGCGCTGTACCCCAGGTTTGACCTTGTCCTCTCCACCGGGCCAGGGCACGTCGATAAAACCGTCGCTGATCCACGGCTCGCCGCCCTGTCCGCGAATCCACTCAATTGAGCCAAAGCCTCGATCGAGATTATTGCCCTCCGTCATAAACATGGGCGTATCGTAAACCAGCCCCGTCGTATACCCCTCAGCTCGCAGACGACCCGCCAGCGTGGGCACGTCGCGCTCCATGCGGTCCCAGGTATTAAAGGGATGTCCCCAGCGCCCCGTGAACAGATCGCGGCGGCACGGCAGCGTCGGGAAGGATCCTGCATAGGCTTTATCAAAGACTACGGCCTCGCGCGCGAAGCGATCCATATTCGGCGTGCGCGCCTTGGCTTGGCCATTCATATAGGCGCCAACGTAGTCGGTGCGCAGACTGTCAAGCATAATGACGATGAGGTTCATGGGGTGTTCCTTTCAAAAGAGCCTTTGTATTTTTCGTCCTGCGTAAACTTATATAAAGTTACGCGCACCCTAAAACCCGGGTCCGACCTTCAGCGCGAAAGAAAGAACCAAGTAATGAACATTTCTTTAGTCGATTTTGACGTCCATCCCGAAAAAGTATCCAAACAAATCGTTCTTCCCAATAAACGAGAGGTGCTGCTCCGCCCACTGCGACCAGACGACGCATCCATCTTAGGCACCTATTTCCTTTCTCTATCGCAAGAGACGCGCAATCTATTTGCACCGCATCCTTTTGATCAGGCAACAGCGGACGCACTTTGCGCTCAGATTGACAGCACGAGAGAGATGCGCCTGCTAGCCATTGTCAAAGAAGGGGAAATAGAGCGGGTCGTCGCCTACTTTATCACGCTTTTTTACGTATATGACGGCGACCGTAAGCGCTACGAGGAATGGGGTATTCCACTGAACGATGCAACTGATTGTCAGATCGCACCTTCCGCCGCCGATGACTACCAGGGAACGGGTTTAGGCCGTATGATGATGGAACACTTAGTCGAGCTCTACCGCGCTCTGGGCTATCAACGCATAGTATTGTTAGGAGGCGTGAGGCAACACAACGAACAGGCTATCGGCTTTTACAAGCGATTCGGCTTTCGCACGGTTGCCGAGTTCACCACCAAAGCCCCCAACTACCACATGATAGCCAATCTGTAACGCGGAAATCCTTTTTACAAGCAGCCCGATGACAAAAAGTCGAATTCTTATTACATAATTTAATAACAGATACCTCTTGAGATTGGAACAAACAACCTTATGATGGCAGGACACTATACAACCGCCCTTCTAGCAAATCTGAAATACCCCCGAAAAACGCTGCTATACTTTCTAATCGTTTCACAGCTGCAGGATCTACTGTGGTTTGTATTTCACTATCTGGGACTAGAAGTAACCGAACCGGCTGACGTTTTTGATGCGACGCTTAGCGAGATGACCGTTAACATGATGTACAGTCACGACCTCATCCCCCAGGCGTTTTGGGTCGCTCTTGTCTTTATCGTTGGTAAAATCGCATTCAGGAGCACGCAGATTGGACTGATGGGTGCGGGGCTCGTAGTTGGGCATGCGCTATTAGACTTTTTTTCCGGCCACCCGCACTATATCTTCGGCTTGGAATCACATGAATTTGGCCTAGGCCTCTACGCATCAAACGTATTTCTGGCCATTGGTATTGAAGCCGTGTTCGCGGCATTTACGCTGTGGATTTTCTTCAAGAAAGAAAACGCCATGCACATTACTCGAACCCCAAAGAACAAGGCTGCGATTATTGGCCTATTCGTTTTTGGCATTGTTTTCATGTGCACCATTGCAACCACTTCTTTTAGGCAGTGGTTGGGCATCCCCGAGTTCAGTTTTGGCATTAATACGAACGTCCCAACGCTCATACTAACGTATGCCGGCATGATTCTGTATTTGAACCACTTTGTCCCCAAAAAAGAGACTCCGCAGGCCTAAGTACTGACGCCTTTAAACGCCTATCTGCAACCTCAAATTCCGGAGAGAATACGCTCCCTGTTGCAGTCTGTGCGAATGGGCCTATCAGCCCTTGTAGTTTTCTATCTTACCCCCATCAGCCAAGGGCAGACAGCGCTGACGCAGCGCATTCATTTCGGCTTCACTAAACGGTGTAAAGTCACGCGCTGAAGCCAGATTCGCCTCCAGCGTTTCCATTCGATCCATTCCAACGCACACAGTAGAAACCGGCAATGACATCGCATAGCGCAGCAATTCGGCCGCTTTAACTTCGCCTGAGCGTAAGAAAACTCCTTTTCCGCCCCCCATGCCGCCGCCCATTGTCTTCATGGCAATTGAACCGATTGAACGCTTGCCCAACACGGGCAAAACGCGCTGTGCAAAACTCTCGTAGTGATAATCAAATGGGTTCAATGGCATTTGCACCGTATCCCAGTCAAAGTCGCCGGCCAGCATTTCTAAGTGTCGATCAGTCCGGTAGTGACCCGTAAATCCGACAAAGCGCACTTTGCCCTGTTCACGCGCTTGCCGTGCAATCTCGAGTGCACCGCTTTCGTAGATCAGATTCACGTCGGCCGGCGTCTTGATAGAGTGAAACTGCCACAAATCAATACAGTCTGTTTGCAAACGGCGCAGGCTGTCTTCTAATTGCCTTAGTGCTGTTGCCGGATCACGGCCCAGATGCTTGGTCATTAGCAGCACGCGTTGGCGGTGCGCGCCCTTGAGCGCCTTGCCCATCAGTTCTTCGCTACGCCCGTTGTTATACTCCCAGGCGTTATCGAAAAAGTTGATTCCCCCGTCTATCGCCGCATGCATTAAACGCAGTGATTCTTTTTCGCTCAGATGAGGCTGGCCGATGTGATAACCTCCTAAGCATAGGAGAGAAACTTGTTCGCCCGTACTACCCAATGGGCGCGTCGGTAATCCCTTGTCAGGTTGGGCCTGTGCTACACCCAACCCCAGTCCCAAACTTGCGCCTGTAGAAAGGCGAATGAACGTTCTGCGTTGCATCTAATGTGCTCCTTTAGTGATAGCTTCTACAAGAAAATATAGGCCGATTCCGCAGCCGCCACCCCTGGACACTTTGGACAAATGTATCCATTGCCTATCTTCTGCAACCGAGATAACGACGCGTGATCAGACCAACATTCATCGGAACTTTATGAGCGACAGCACATCTCCCACGACGACGCTTCAGCGCCTGCGCGCCGCGTTTGCCGAGCTCCCGCGCGTCGAGCGCGAGTGGGTCACTCCGCTCGATCCCGCCTCCTACGGCACCGCGCGTTTTCTCCTTCTACGCGGACTTGGACTGATCTATCTGGTTGCATTCTACGCGCTTAATCAACAGCTCTACGGCCTTATCAGCTCGGAGGGGCTGCTGCCGGCGGGCGTCTTTTTAGAAAAAGCGCGCCTCTACTTTGGCGAAGATGCGACCCCCTGGCTGCGCCTG
>CALDFW010000137.1 GCA_937942165.1 uncultured bacterium
AGCAGCGCACGGAGCCTTAGCTCCGTGAGACGTCTCTCCAGTTTGGCAAAGGCCTCTTCACTCACCGAAACCATTAGTGGCTCAGTGCCCACAGGACGATATTAGCCCCCATACGCAGCGCGGCAAGACGCCTATCTGGAGGCACCTGATGCACTTCCGCGTCTTCCCATCCATCGCCAAGATCCGACTCGTATGAGTAGACTACCGCCAGCCGGTCCTCAATAAACAGACCAAGCAGCTGTGGACGCTTGCCGTCGTGCTCGTGAATCTTGGGCAATCCTTCATAAAAATTGAAATGGCTGTGGAATATTTCGTGCTCAGGGGTGAGTTCAACCCATTCGCTGAAGGGAAAAGTGCGCTTCATTTCACGGCGAAAGCTCTCATCCAGACCGTAGTTATCGTCGGCGTGAAGAAAGCCGCCGCTCTCGAGGTAGCGACGCAAACGCTCGACCTCTCGATCGTCAAAAGCCACGTTTCCATGCCCGGTGAGATAGAGATAGGGGTAGCTGAAAAGATCTTTATCCAACAGCTCCACGCGCTCTTCTGCGACCGTCACGGCAACGCGCGTGTGGTCGCGAATAAAACGGAGGAGGTTGGGCAGTGAAGAGGGATCACTGTACCAGTCGCCGCCGCCGCCGTACTGCAGACGCGCAATAGTGAACATACCGCTGGGCGTGGATTCGCCCTGAGCAAAAATATGCGGAGACCAGCACAGGCTAATCAGCGCAAGTAACCAGGCCGTTCGACGCCCACCTATCAACGATTATTCACCACGGCAAACTTGCCTAACGTATGTGTAACGCCATCGCTGGCGACGAAAAAATAAATCCCTGAACCCACCAGGAAACCCGCATTGTTAAGACCGTCCCAAGTCGCACTGCCCACGCCGGGCACGCCCTCAATCTGCTGCACTAGTTGGCCACTATTAGTGTATATACTCACTTCTGCGCCCAGCGGTAGCCCCGTTAGCGTTAACAGATTCCCACGGCTTCCCAGCCGCAGAGGATTCGGATAGACCTGCACCGACGTGCCCGCTTCCCCGTCGCCTGTCTGAACGCGCAAACGGCTCAAGCCGTTGAGCGTTCCAATCCACAGCTCACCGAGCTCTTCATCGAAAAGCAGAGAGTTCACGCGATCGTCAATCAGACCGCTGTTGGCCGTATTGAGTGCGAAGGCCACCTGGCCCGAAGGATCAATCTGGGCGATCCCATCTTCCGTGCCTACCCAAACGTCACCACGCGGTCCCCCAGCGATAGCCGTAATAACATTGGAAGGCAGGCCTTCGTTGACGCCGTACGTATTCCAAGATTCCAGCGTAAAACTGCGCGTGGTTCGATTATAGCTCCCACTAAGCGCATTGAGTCCATTGTCCGTACCAATCCATACCCGTCCCACAGCGTCGGCAAAAATATCGCTTGAACGGTCGCTCGTCAGATCACTGTACTGAAGCGAGTTAAATACGACGCCGGACTCGTCACCGCTTTCATAGGGCGTCCCCCCGTCGTCAAACAGAATAAATCCATCTCGCGCCGTGGCCACCCATATGAGCCCATCTTCCGCGATGGAGATCTTACCAATATCGCGCCCTGCTGCGAGACCAAAATCTTCCTGTCTGTTAAGCAACTGACGCTCAGGCGGGTAGCCGTCCATGACCACCAAGCCGCTCTGCACGTCGGCGATCCACATATGACCATTCGCATCGCGTTCGATATCGCTGATCGGAGCAAAGCTACCGCCGCCGATACCCGTTATCGCAGAGTTACCGCTGTTGAGCCGACGCCACGTTCCCGTCGAATCCAGCACGTCGACACCGCGCCCCCAATTGCCCAGCCACACCCTACCCTCTGCGTCTCTTTCAATCGACGTAACGTTTTCAGAGGAGAGGCCCGACTTGAGATTGTGCACGACCCACCCTTCTCCATCATACTCGTACGCACCGTACGCGGTAAACCCATCCTTGGGCACGGAGGCAGCCCAAAGATGCCCATTCCCCCCCAACCCAAGATCGTAGAAACCGTTAGCCGACGGCTCGCGCGGAGACGGTAGGCGATCGTCGCCGATGATGCGCAAACCGGTCTGCGTAGCGACCCACATCGGTCCTTCGCTCACCGATAAGTCGCTAATGCCCGTTATATTCGTTCCGCGCAGTCGGCGCCAATCGCGATGCCCGTACCGCTCGTAAAACTCTCCGTTTTCCTTGGCCCCAATCAACTTACCATTCAACAGACCGAGCGAAACAAAACCAGAAGAACTGGTTACATCCCTCTTGGGACGGCCTCCCGCAGAGGCGGTCCATATGCTATTGGATGATACGCAGAAGAGCGTATCGTTAAAAACCTGTAGATCCAACACGCGCCCAAGACTGATAGTGCTCTGCCAGCTTTGAGGATCCTGTAGGTTCGGCTGCTCTAAATCCGCCCACGCCAATCCAGTGTCCGTGCCCGCCCATAAGTGGCCTTCGTGCACGGTAATCACATTAACTGGGATATCTTTCGACCGGTTGATTAACTGTCGATAGGTTTCCTTAACCTCGGCTTTATCCACTAGGAATACGCTAATCCCCAAGCCCGTGCCAACAAAAATGCGATCTTCATACGCATACAGAGCGCTGATCGAAAGCTCGGCGAAATCCATGTACGGAGGTTCAAAGCGATTGTCTTCTACGCGCAGGTGACTCAAGCCTTGAAAACGCGTTCCAAACCACAAGTCGCCCTTATCATCGACGGCCAAACTAGATACGTCATTACCCGGCAAGCCGTCTAGTCGAGTAAAGCGATCATAGGTTTGGGTAGCCCTGTCAAAGCGCAGTACGCCCCCCGAAGTCAGCGCCCAAACGTACGCATCGTCTACCAGCAAGCGACTCAGGTTGCGCATACTGGTAAAAGCCTTCCATTCCGACTGTTCAGATTGCCCCCAAGCACTGCCTACGAGCAGGAGCACCAATAAAAAGTTGCGTAGCTGCATTCTGGCCTACATCATCGTCAAAGGGTCTACATTCACTGTGAATATCACTCCGTTGCGCTGTGCCAATTGACTCATTTCTTCCCAAGCTTCCCGCGCTGTATCGCGCAGCGCACGAGCGGATTCAGCGCGTAACAACGCCTGCCAACGGTATGCACCGCGCAGCCTAGCCAGAGGCGCGGGTGAGGGACCGAGCAAGGCAATAGACGGGTCCAAGGATCGCATAAGCCGGTCGCTGCAGCCACGCGCAACGCGCTCGACGACCTCTTCGCCTTCACCGCGCCAGCGCAGCACCAACAGGCGTCCAAACGGCGGAAATCCAGCTTCGCGCCGTTCGTTTAGTTCTCGTTCGGCAAATGCGACGTAGTCCTGTTCGGCAGCCGTCAGTAAAACGGGATCATCGGGTAGCCTAGTCTGGACCACTACTTCTCCGGGCTGTTCGCCTCTTCCCGAACGACCTGCCACCTGCGTCAGTAGTTGAAAACTTCGCTCGGCAGCGCGAAAGTCCGGCATGTGCATACCCGTATCGGCCGAAATTACGCCAACCAGAGTAACTTCGGGAAAATCAAGTCCTTTTGCCACCATCTGCGTTCCGAGAAGCACGTCGGCTTCTCGACGGCGAAAGCGCTCTACGAGCTCGTCGTGCGCGCCCTTCCACCCCGTTGTATCTACGTCCATGCGAATGACGCTGACGCTGGGAAATTGTTCCACCAGAGCCTCTTCTACCTTCTGCGTGCCCACGCCCTCAAAACGCAGTTCTGCCGCTCCGCATGAGGGGCAAACCGGAGGCACGGGCGCCGAGAAATCACAGTAGTGACAGCACGAACGGGCGCCCTCTCGGCTGCGGTGATACGTCAGCGATACGCGGCAGCTGGCGCACTGAACCGATTCGCCACAGGATCCACAGCTGATAAAGGGAGCAAACCCACGACGATTCTGCAACAGGACGACCTGTTCACCACGCTCGAAACAGGCCTCCATTTTCAAACGGAGCATCTTAGAAAAAATGGCGCGCTGCTTTCGCTGAAACGGCTCGCGCTTCATATCGACCACGTGCACGGCCGGCAGGGGCCGATCATCCACTCGATTCGGCAGGCTATACAGCGTGTATTTTCCCTGTTCTACATTTGCATACGACTCTAAGCTGGGCGTCGCAGAACCCAAAACGACGAGCGCGCGCTGTCGCTGCCCGCGCATAAGAGCAAGGTCGCGCGCGCTGTAGCTAAGCGGATAAGCGCTCTCCAAGTCCTCCTGTTTGTAAGACGAATCGTGTTCCTCATCAACAATCAGCAGGCCTAGGTCTGGTAAAGGAGCGAGAACGGCCGAACGCGCGCCAATGACGATACGCTGCTCTCCCCGGCGCAGGCGCTTCCACGTATCGTAGCGCTCTCCTGCGGACAGCTGACTGTGCAGTACGGCAACTTCATCGCCAAAGTGCTGCTTGAAGCGTCGCACCATTTGCCAGGCCAGTGCGATCTCAGGTACGAGCACAATAGCGCTTCGGCCCTGCACCAACGCACTGCGCACAAGGTGCGTATATACGAGCGTCTTACCCGAACCCGTTACTCCATGTAGCAAGGCTCCGTGGAACGCCCGCGCGCGAAGCGATGCCTCGAGCGCAGTAATAACTCGTTCCTGGTCAACTGTGGGCGAGAATTCGGCGGCTTCTCCCTGCTCTATATGCGCTAACGGATCCCGCACGCGCTCGCGCAGTTCGCTCTCCACTAGGCCCCGCTCTTCCAAACCTTTTATAACCACCGCACTGAATCCGGCGCGCACCAGCGCAGGGCGAGCGCACCCGCCCTGTTCCAACAGATAGCGCAGGCAATCTGCCTGACGTCGAGCGCGCTTTTCGAGCGCGGGCAGCGCAGATTCACCTTTCTGACTGTCCACGACATACACGTGCGTTTCACTAACGGCACGCATGCGACGATCTTCTAATATCGGCGCGATATCAATCAGTCCGCGCCTGCGCAAACCTGTCAAACGCTTCTCTAAACCCTTGCGCCCGAGTCGGTGCTGCAGCGTCGACACCTTGAGTGGTTCCGAACGGGCTAACTCTTCGATAAGAGCTCGTTCTTCCCCGCCCAGCTGCTCCCACTCTGGAGCATCGACGACGCCCCCATCTTTCACTTGCACAATTTGGGTCAGAGATACGCTTCGCTTGCTGCTTAGCCGCACGCCAGGCGGGAGAGCGGCAACCAGCGCACTGCCAAGCGGCGCCATGTAGTATTCTGCCAACCAGCGGCATAAATCCACAATCTCATCGCTCAATAGCGAATCATCTAGGACTTGAACTATGTCGCGTATTTTTGAGGGGTTGAGTCCGTGCTCTAAAGGAATATTGACACGGGTCACAACGCCGGTTAGCAGACGCTGCGAAACGGGGACCAGGACCAAGGCACCGGGAAGCAAACTATCCACTTCCTCAGGCACGCCATAGGTGAACTGCCGTGCTAGCGGGGGCGGCAGGGCAACCTCCACGTAGCGGCGACTCATGGCTGAAGACTGGAGGATAGCGGCTTGAAATCGGGGCCGAGTAGGACGACTCCTTCTGCATTGGCGAGGAAGCGCAGAACCCGGTTCGGATCCCCTAGGCTTCCATTTCCCAAAACCTCACCCTGAAAGGTGTAGCGCAAACCGTGCGCCTTGCCGGAGTGAACGGTAAAAAAGTCGCGGGCCTCCCAGCTGTACACGTGACCCGGAGGCACGATAGCGTCAAAGAAGCCCGATTCATCCCACCGCACCTGCACCCACGTCGAATCAACCGCTTCAATCTGCAGAACGAGCCAATCACCTTCGGCAGGTATTTCGCGCAGAGCCGGTTCGATATCCGCGCGCAGGCTAGCGTCTACTGATACGGTCACCGAGTCGACGCCTGTGTCCTCTGCAAATGCATCTTCCGTGCCCAGCGCGCGATCTGACCCAACGGAACCGTCTACGGAGTATACCTCGTTGCTATTCGCTCTGGGTTCACGCAGCTCTTCCCCGTCGGCGCGCACAGGCCGCTCGATCGGAGCAGACGCGGACGGAACGGAACCGACAAGAGCAGAAGTCGTACTTTCTGGCACCGGGGTCGTCGCAGGCAGACCTTGTGCGTCTTCGTCATCGTCTAATGCGGAGATTACGAGTAAGAGAACAGCCAACGCTGCACCAACTACACCAATTACGCGCAGGACGCCGCCGTCTAAGGACGGAGATACAGCTCCTTCCCGTTCGTCGGCTCGCTCGCTATATACGGGCTGTGTCGAACTCGACGTCGTTCCATATTCCTCGTCAAACGCACGCAGTACGACGCCCTCATCCAACCCCAGATAGGCAGCATACGTGCCGAGTGCCAGACGCATAAACACCGCTTCAACCACATCGTACTGCCCGGCTTCAATGCCCTCTAAGACAGACAGGCTAACGCCCGTCGCCCGATGGACTTCTTCTAAACTAGCGCCCCTTTCGCTTCGGGCTGCAACCAATTGCTGCGATAAACTTTTACGCTCGCCGTCGCTCATAATGCGTCTTCTCGAATTCGGTCGCGGCCCATTGCACCCACAACGTCGTAGTCCATGTCCTCAAGCAGGGCACACAAACGGGCCAAGGGCAACCCCACGACATTATAATAACAACCCTCTATGGATTCAATAAAACGGCCTGCAAGCCCCTGTATTCCATAAGACCCCGCCTTATCAAGCGGTTCCCCGCTGGATACGTACGCATCAATGTCTCGCTGTGACAGCGCTTTCATCTGCACGCTCGTCACTTCACAGCCGCTGGACTCGCGCTCTGCGCTCATCACGCTCAGACCGGTATAGACCCTATGTCGGCGGCCGGAAAGCCTGCTCAGCATCTGGGCGGCTTCTGCTGGGCTGGCCGGCTTACCCAAAATCAAATCATCAATACACACGATCGTATCTGCACCAACAACGAGCGCATCTAATGCAGCGCCGCGTTCCCACAGTAAGCGCCGCACGCTGCGCGCCTTGCACTGCGCCGAATAAGCGGCAAATACCTCGGGAGCCCGTCCGTCGGGCAGCGGCTCGGGATCGGGACTGGGCTCAACGCGGAAGGACAACTCTATCTGCCGCAGCAGTTCGGCGCGGCGCGGAGAGGCCGAAGCAAGCACTAGGTCTATCATGACGGCGACTCCACCACGAGCGTAACGGGCCCATCATTGTGAATCTCCACCTGCATATCGGCGCCAAAGACGCCGCACTCTACGCGTATTCCCATCTGGGATACGCATTCGATAAAGCGCGCATATAGCACCTTGGCTACCTCTGGATGAGCCGCAGCATCAAAGCCGGGACGACGCCCCCTCCTGCAGTCTCCATAAAGCGTAAACTGCGAGATGACCAGCGCAGCGCCATCCACGTCAATGAGCGACTGATTCATCTTACCCGTCTCATCAGAGAAGATGCGTAGGTGCACGCATTTCTCTGCGCAAAAGCGCACGGCATCCTCATCGTCATCGCGGTGTACTCCCACGAGCAAGACCAGACCACGTTCAATCTCGCCAACCCGCTCACCTCCAACGCATACGCTGCCGCGTTTGACGCGCTGAACGACAATTCTCATGCGACTTACTCCGTGCTATTAAGTGAGCTACTCCGTCAAAAACGCGCGTCACCGCGCTCAAACTTGAGCTGTGGTATATCGTTGAACTGCGCTTTGAAGTAGAAAGCGCGAGTCTGGTGGAAACGGCTTGGCTCTATGTTGAGGGTGGCCGTCCAATCGTGAAAACGTCGCTGAAGCGAAAACAGCTCCGACGTAACGCGATCGCTAGAAACCAGCGCCATCCCCGGTGCGCGAAGGTTGTAGTTTATCGAATAATCGACATTCCAATGACCGCCCAAGCCAAAGCCAGCTCCTATGCGCACCCAGGAACGTCGAGTCACAGAGGCCGCAGATCGGGTGCGCGCATAATAATGGCTCAGCTGCAGGCGACGGCGACGCGAACGGTCTTCCATATCGCGACTGAGCCCGCTTTCAAAACCGAACGTGTCTGCGGCTTCGTAGTCGGACTTCCCAGCAACGTCGCGACCGTCCGTCGACTTACCGCGCGCAGAAAAATCGATCGAATTTCGGACTTCAAACTGACGCGGCCCTTGTAGCCCAAAACGTCCGCTATCGTCATACCAAGCCGAACGCGTGCTCAGGCGCGAGCTGACGTAGCGTCCCATCTCAATGCTCAAACTGCCGACCAAATCTTTTAAAGGACGCTTTTTATCTTCCATGTCATAAGCAGTGGACACGTTCAACTGACCTATGCGCACCTTGTCTTCGTCTTCACCCCGCTGCAGCTTAGCCCAGAGCGTGTTATCCAACCGCAGATCGACGCGGCGCGTCATCTGCCAGCCCTCATTCTGGCCACCGATGCCGAACGTGCCCCCACTGCTGCGTTTTCGCGCCTGGTAGTTTAGGTTGAGTGCGGGCTTTAGCACGTGCCGGAGCGCAACCAACGACCCCCAATGGGGCTGAAACAGCCCATACAGCGTCTGACTTACACCGAGGCGAGTCCCGAGGCGGTCTTCGCGCACCCCCTCAGCTCGACTGCTGCGCAGATCGGCGTCGCTCCACGACTCGTCCAGTGTGGGGTTCAACGTTAGCCAACTGAGCGGCTGGTACTGTGCCGTTACGCGCATACCCAAATCGGCCCTCGTCGCGCGCGTGGTATCGGTGAGGGTTCCGCGCTCGCCGTTGCGAAGGCGGGCATTACCGTCGTAGTAAATACGCTCATACCAAGCCTTTTCTCGACGCTGCTGGCCCTTGGGGTTACCGCGTTCCCAAAGGGGCTGTCTTCCTTTGCGAAAGCTCAGCTCAGGCAGAACGATATCATGCGTCTGCGTATCGAGGTTTTTTGTTTGACTCGCGTTGAGAGAGAAGCTATTTCCCGACTCGCGAAAGCGGCGACTGTAGCTAAAATTTGAGCGTAGCGTGCGGTTGAGCCGCTCATTGAGACGAGCGCTATTGTCCAAGCCAAAACTCTCGTTGCTCTGAAAAGTCCCCGAGGCGCGCAGGTTAGCGTCTCTACCCATCTTCTGACTGTGATTAAAGTCAATGCGCCAGTTCCTCTGAGCAGCAGAACCGCTCTGGCGATTTTCCAATCGCGCGTTTACAGTGCCGTTGAACCGATAGCGCAGCGCATAGTTTAGCTGAAGACGGCCCAGCCATCCCGAACGCTGACGCAAATCAACTGCGGCCGTGGCATCCCAATAGTCGTTGGGCGCTATATAATAGCCGAGATCACGCACCTCCCACTCGCTCTGAGCGCTACCATAGCGGAGTGGACGACGCCCGTAGCCCGGCGTGAGCATGCCCGAACGTCGATTCTCTCCAAGCGAGAAGATAAAAAAGGGAATCCAAAAGAGACGGCGTTCCGCAACGCGCAGATAAACTGGCCGCGCAATCGCCATATTACCGACGATCACCTTAATGCGCGGGCTGTAAAAGTCAAAGTGAGGAGCGGGTAGATCACACGTGGTGTAGGCCCCCTCATGCACGTGAAATTCGCTCGATGTGTGCGTCTGTATCTCGCGTCCCGAGTAAAAGCCTTTATCTCGCTGTATGCGCCCAGAAAGGATAGAGCCGCGCTCATCTTTCAGGTCGTATAGAATGCGCTCTCCTCGCAGCACTTCTTCGGAGCGCTCCAGCACGGGCTGCCCCACAACGGCTCCGCTACTGTCCACTCCACTGCGCGCCTCAACCCTATCGAGAGCACGAAAGTACACCATTTCAGCCGCCTTCAGCGTCGCACCTTTGTGTCGAACCGTCGCCTCGCCTCGCAGCACAAGTGAATCGCCCTCTTCGTAGTATAGCATATACCGAGCGCTGTAGGTAAAACCGCGTCTGGCGTCACCTTCTCCCACTTCGGACAGCAGAATCTGGGCTTCCTCCAGTTCGCGCTGCGTGTCCGCACCCGCCACGTGCACTGTGCACAGCATCAGAAGCGGAAGAACCCCTCTCATGAGCGGCGCTGACGATGCACTTCATACAGAACGATCCCCGCCGCTACGGATGCATTTAGCGATCCCACCTCACTCCGCGCCATGGGAATTGAGACGAGAAAGTCGCATCGTTCACCCACCATCCGCCTCAGTCCACGCCCTTCGCTACCCACCACGAGTGCACATGCTCTACCGTAGTCAACGGAGGTAAAATCCGTGTCTCCTTGAGCATCTAAACCAATAGTCCAGACACCTAGCGCACGCACTTTTTGCAGCGCTTTCTGAATGTTGTCGACCTGGCATATCGGCACGTGCTCAGCTGCCCCCGCGGCTGCTTTTACAGCCGCAGCTGTGAGACCGCAGGCCCCCCTACGAGGCAGCACAATCGCATCTGCTCCAACTGCGTGCGCGCTGCGCACAATCGCGCCCAAATTATGCGGATCTTGAATCTGGTCGAGAAATACGAGAAAGCCATGGCACGGGTCGAGATCGGCTAAGACGGCTTCGAAATCGGCATATGAGCGCGCGGCCATGTAGGCAATGACCCCCTGATGGCGAGGTCCTGCAATCCGGTCGAGAAAATCGCGATCGCGCACATCATAGGGCACTTTGGCCTGACGAGCGAGCGTAAAGATCTCGTCGACCACTTCACCTCGACCGCCGTCGGCTATGAGCAACCGCTGCACGGAACGCCCCGAGCGCAGCGCTTCAAGCACGGGGTGACGTCCCCAAACGATATCTGGGTTCTTTTCGTCCATCACAAAGGGGGAAAATGCGTAGGGCGCTGCAGATATATTTTCCATCTGCACGCGCATCTCGCGCTGAGAAAAAAGTATTACCCACTGAATTTAAACAACTTGGAGTATTTACGACACTCTGGCGCAGGCTTTGCTATGAAGAGGGAAAGACACAACACTCACACGTGGAGCCTATCGTGCAAACAGCCTATCTAACAGCGCAACTCGTCCTCGCCTTGGGAACATTGGTAATCATCAGCCGCGCGCTGATCGAACGCGCACAGGAGATCGGTCTTCTTACAGACGGCCAAACGGATTAACGACCGCGCTCGCTCGAGCCTTTAAACCCTTCACCAAAGTCGTATCCCGCTTTGCTCCAGTCTATACCCTTCAGCTTGTCGAGCGCATCTGTAGCCGCCTCTTCAGCAGCAACCTCATCGGCTGCAAATGCCTTCTCTTTACCCTGCGCCGCTGGCGGCTTCTTCTTCCCTTTAGAAACCGCTGCAGCATTCGGTTTCTGCCCGCTCATCCCAGGCTTGGATTTCGTTTTTTTCGATGGATGCAGCTTTGAAGACAGCGGCTTGTTCTTGTAAAAGAAATCGCCAAACTCAATCATTACCGCTGCCTTCTCTTGCGGCGTAATATCTCCCAAAAAACCAATAGTGTCGTTAATTTGCTCAATCGTAGCCAGGTCAAAATCTGCCAGTATCTCTCTCGAACGCGCTTCGCCCATCGCAATGAGAAAAACAGCTATTTTTTCTAACCGAGTAAAACGATCTGCCGGCGAAGCCATACGAGCATCCTTTCTTCACAAAATCGTTTCGGACATCGCGCCCTACCCGCGATCCCGCAGCATCTCTTGCCATTCGTTGAGCTTAAGCAGCGCCTGCAGCGGCGTTACCTGACTCAGATTCATTGCCTTGAGTTCCTCGGCGAAGGGCCCACTGACTTGGGGAAATAAGTCGAGCTGCGGAACCGTATTATCTGTGTCCACACCGTTTTCTCCGATGCTGACTTCCCGCGCTTCCACACTCCCCTCTTCTGGCATGACAGACGCCTTTTCTCGTGCGCCTTCCTCTAACCCATGAATCTGTTCAATATCAATTTGCTCGCCTTCTAATCGAGCGAGGATGTCTTTAGCTCGACGGACCACACCATGAGGCATGCCGGCCATCTGTGCCACGTTGATACCGTAGGAGCGGTCTGCGGGCCCCGGTGCAAGACGGTGCAGAAAAACTACGCGATCCCCCTCTTCGCGCACCGCTACGTTGAAGTTCTGCACGCGCTCCAGCTGCTCTTCCAGCGCCGTCATCTCGTGATAATGTGTCGCAAATAGCGTGCGTGGAAGAGCCCGTCCATGCTGATGCAGGTACTCGACGATCGACCAAGCAATACTCAATCCGTCAAATGTGCTCGTGCCGCGTCCCAACTCATCCATCAAGATCAAGCTCCGATCACCCACGTTATTGAGGATGTTCGCAGCTTCATTCATCTCAACCATGAATGTGCTCTCGCCGCCGACCAAGTTATCGGAAGCCCCAACGCGCGTGAATATGCGATCAACCACGCCAATATGGGCCGACTTAGCAGGCACAAACGACCCCACTTGGGCCAGCAACGCGATTAGACCTACTTGGCGGATAATCGTGCTTTTACCAGCCATATTAGGACCCGTAATAAGCAGTATTTGCGCAGATTTAGCATCGATATGCACGTCGTTGGGCACAAAGCGGCCCTCGCGCAGCTGACGCTCTACAACCGGATGACGGCCCTCGCGTATTTGCAGGCACGTGCTATCATCTACCTTCGGACGCACATACTGCTCCAGTTCAGCCAGCTCGGAAAACGAACACATGACGTCAATCCGCGCCATCGCGCGCGCGATGCGCTGCACCTGGGTGGTCCACTCGGACACGCGGTCGCGGAGCGCTAGGAAAAGGCTATTTTCAAGCTCTTTAAGCGCATCCTCTGCTCCTAGCACCTTCTCTTCGTATTCCTTCAGCTCGGGAGTGATATAGCGCTCTGCGTTTGTCAGCGTCTGCTTGCGAATATAGTCCTCTGGCGCGCGTGACGTATTGGCTTTACTGATCTCTATGTAGTAGCCAAAGACTTGGTTGAAACCAATTTTAAGCGAGCTTATACCCGTGCGTTCGCGTTCGCGATGCTGTATCTGCGCGATCAGATCTTTGCCGCCGCGACTTATCTGGCGCAGTTCGTCCACTCGGCTATCAAAACCGTCGCGTATAATACCACCATCCGTCAAAACGGCCGGCGGTTCGTCCACTAGTCCGCTGCGTATGGCATCGACCAACTCACCGACTTCGACGAGCTCTTCGTCCCGCAGTCCGACCAAGTGGCTGGCGCTCAGTTCGGCCAAACAGACGCGTAGGTCTGGCAACTTTTCCAACGACGATGCGAGCGCCACCAGATCGCGCGCATTGGCGCGCTGACAGCATATTCTGGCCATGAGGCGTTCCAAATCACCCACGCCCTGCAGAAGCCCACGCAGCGCACGGCGCACGTCACGCTCCGATACCATCTCATCGACGGCGTCGAGTCGGCCATTAATCTCATCCACTCCTTTGAGCGGCTGAATAAGCCACATGCGAAGAAGGCGTGCCCCCATTGGCGTGCAGGTGTGATCTACTACCTCGAGTAGCGAACCACTCAGCCCACCGTCCTGCTGGTTGGCCAACAGCTCTAAATTGCGCTGGGCAGTGGCGTCGACCAGCGCATGGTCTTCGCGGCGCTTGCGCTGCAGGCGGTTTATGTGATCTACGGCGCCGCGCTGATTATCGCGCAGATAGGCAACGACGGCACCTGCTGCACGCAGACCCGCATCTAAGTCTTCGCAGCCAAATCCCTTGAGCGAACGCACCCCCAGTTGTTCATAGAGCAGCTCCCGAGCTGCCGACTCTTCAAAGTGCCAGTCTTCTATTCTGCTCAGTGCCGCGCTTGGCAGCAGTCGCTGAAGTTGGTCTACCCATTCGCCGTCGGCTCCTTGCGCCAAAAGGATCTCGGCCGGTGCTAAACCCTGCAGTTCATCCGCAAGCCCTTCAACGGGCACTTCGTCCAGCACAAAGTCTCCCGTCGACATATCTACACTGGCAAGACCTACTGTGCCCGACCACAGCGCCAAGCCGACGAGAAAGTTATTGCGCTGCCCATCGAGCATGGCATCAGACAGCGCAGTGCCAGGTGAAACGACCTGAACCACATCTCTCTTAACCACTCCCTTAGCCTGTTTCGGATCTTCGACCTGTTCACAAATAGCGACCTTGCGTCCCAGCTGAATAAGCTTGGCCAGATAGTTTTCCATTGCGTGATGTGGCACACCGGCAAGCGGTACGTCCCCTGATGTCTTACCGTGATTGCGCGAGGTCAGCGTGAGACCGAGTAGACGGGCCGCATCTTTGGCATCGTCAAAGAACATCTCATAAAAATCACCCATGCGGAAAAACAGGATTGCATCCTGATGCAGCCGCTTGAAATGCATGTACTGTTCCATCGCTGGGGTGAGTTTATTCTTAGCCATAGCGCTCGTGTGCAGGTCGAGAAAATTTATGTGAATGAAGGAGTGCAGCGTGGATTATAAAATAGAACTTTGCCTCTGACGCGCCAAAGAGACGCGCCGCGCTCACAGCGGAAACAAAAAAACGGAGCGTCGGGCAATGCCCGACGCTCCGAAATGCACAATAGGCGAAAAAAGAGATTAACTCTCTTCTCCACCGTCTTCGGCAGGACCACCCCCTTCTTCATGGGCGTCGCCCCAGCTCTCCATCTCGTCGTCTGAATCAGCCGTCGTCTCATCAACCGTGTAATCGCCAATGGGATGGGCTTCCAGATAGGCTTCGTACTCGGACTGATCTTTGTCGCGGAAGTAGTCCCGCGCGCTGAGCACGATCTTTTTCTGATTCTCGTCAAACTCGATAACCTTCAGCGGAATTTCTTGCTCTTCAGAAAAGCACTGATGCGGATTCTGCATACCGTCAATGGCCAGCTGCGACAGCGGAACAAAGCCATCCACATCTCCATCGAAAGAGACCACCAAGCCGCGCTCCAGGATGCGCGAGACAACGCCGCGCGTCTCCGTTCCAATCGCATACTTCTCTGCAAACTGCGGCCAGGGATTCTCAAAAGCCATCTTGTGGCTCAGCGATATCCGACGGCGCTTCACGTCGATCTCCGTTACTACGACCTGAATGACGTCGCCCTTTTTAAACATCTCGCTAGCTTGGCGTATGCGCCGAGTCCACGACATGTCTGAGATATGGACCAAACCGTCGATGTTGTCTTCGATCTCGACAAACGCACCGAAGTTGGTCAAGCTCCGCACTGTACCTTCCAAATTCGTGTTTGGCGGATACTTCGCGTCGAGCGTCTCCCAAGGATCGTCTTCCGTCTGCTTCATACCGAGAGAGATCTTCTGGTTTTCTTGGTCGATCTTGAGGATCATAACTTCAACCATGTCGCCAATATTGACTAGCTTGGACGGATGACGCACGTGCTGTGTCCACGACATTTCAGAGATGTGAACCAACCCTTCTATGCCTTCTTCTAGCTCGACAAAAGCGCCGTAATCGGTGATCGATACAACTTTGCCACGCGTCTGACTATCGATCGGATACTTATTCTCAATGCTCTCCCAAGGATGGGAAGTCAGCTGCTTGAGACCGAGCGATATACGCTCGCGTTCGCGGTCATAGTTCAATACCTTGACCTTGATGCGGTCACCGATAGAGACCAACTCGGAGGGATGACTGACGCGCCCCCAAGACATGTCGGTAATGTGCAGCAGACCGTCCACGCCGCCCAAGTCGATGAATGCACCGAAGTCGGTGATATTCTTGACCACGCCTTCGCGGATCTGTCCCTCTTCAAGCACCTTGACGATCTCATCGCGCATCTTCGAGCGCTCTTCTTCAAGCACGGCACGACGCGAAACGACGATATTGCGACGCGCCTTGTTGAGCTTGATGATCTTGAAGGGAAATTCCTGACCGAGAAATTGATCAAAGTTTTTGACCTGACGTATGTCGATCTGCGAACCGGGTAAAAAGGCATCGACGCCAAAGAGATCGACGACAATTCCACCCTTAATCCGACGCATTAAGCGACCCTGCACGGTGTTGCCGGTATCGTGTGCATCTTTAATCGAATCCCAGACGCGCATAAAGTCGGCTTTCTGCTTAGACAGAACGACTTGGCCTTCCTGGTCTTCGACGTTTTCGAGAAATACTTCGATCTCTTGGCCTATTTCGATCGCCGAAAGATCGTTAAATTCGCGAAGAGGAACAGCACCTTCCGACTTGAAGCCGATATCGATCATCACTTCGCTTTCGCCGGTCGACACGATGGTTCCCTTGACGATTTGCCCCTCCTGTATACCGGAGATGCTCTCGTCGTAGAGGGCCATCATTTCATTCATCTGCTCTTCGCTATACTCCGGTTTCTCCAGTTCTTCGGCACTGATGTTGCCGTATACTGGTTTCTGTTCTTCCGAAGCTTCGGCGACGGGAGTTTCTTCACTCATTGAAACACCTCAAATACTGCGGTTAAAGCAGGCATGTGTATCCTGCATCAATGGCACGCCGAGCGAAATTGCTCGGTGCGGTACTACAAAGATCAGGCACCGCGCTGTCGAGCCCAGTCGACAACGGCGGCAACTTGCTGCGTTAAATCCATACTCGTCGTGTCCAGTTCGACGTAGTCGGCAGCCACTCCATCGGCACCGTAGTCGCGCTGGGCGTCTTCTCGATCGCGCTTTGCAATGTCGGCGCGCACCTCATCAAAGTGCGTGCGTATGCCTGTGGCCACGAGTTCATCGAGCCGACGCTGCGTGCGCACATCTAAATCGGCGACCATGCGAACTTTGAGTTCCGCATTGGGAAATACCACCGATCCCATATCGCGCCCTTCTGCAACTACACCCCCGTGAGCACCCAACGTTTGTTGATGAGATACCAGAGCACGACGCACCATGGTCTTGTCCGCAAAGCTCCCCACGCGCCGAGCCGTTTCGGGGCGGCGAATCTCCTCGCTCACATCTTCGCCGTTGAGCACAACGCACCCCCCTTGGTCAGAGGGCAGCAGGTCGATCTGGAGCGTGGGCAGTAGTTCGGCTAGCGCCCGTTCATCTTCTGGCTCAACGCCCTGCCGTCCAGCTGCCAGAGCAACGGTGCGATACATAGCACCCGTATCCAAATGGCGATATCCCAAGGCCTCGGCCACAAGACGAGCAGTAGTCGACTTTCCAGAACCAACTACGCCGTCAATAGCAATCACAATACCTGCCCCGGCCACTACAACCCCACCTGAGTGCGCAATGCTCGCGTCTCTTCTATGCTAAGCGTTCGATGCGCTCCTTCTTTAAGATCTTCTAAGATCAAACCCGCAAATGAGACGCGCTTGAGCATGCGCACCGGATGACCAATCGTTCGCAGCATGCGTCGCACCTGACGCTTACGCCCCTCGTGAATGCACAGGCGAACATGCGCCTCCATCCTGTAGCCGCTACCTTCGCAGCGTATGACTTCGGCCTGCGCTGGTGCCGTTGGACCATCGTCTAGTTCGATTCCCTCTCGCAGCATATGCAACTTTTCCTCGCTTGGCCTACCCCGCACCACCGCCTCGTATACTTTGTCCACCACATAGCGAGGATGTAGCAGACGAAACGCCAACTCACCGTCGTCAGTCCACAACAAGAGTCCCGTCGTGTCCATATCTAAACGGCCAACGGGCATCGTGCCCAGTCGTTGAGTCCCCAAAAGGTCAAAAACCGTCGGCCGGCCGTGTGTATCGCTGCGCGTGACGACATAACCTGCAGGCTTGTTAAGCACGATATATTCGCACTCCTTCGGCAAGTGCACGGATTGTCCCGCATACTCGACCGAATCGCGCTCCGGATCCACGCTAGCGCCCAAACTGTCGACAACCTCACCATTCACTCTCACCAAGCCACTGGCAATGAGTTCATCGCTTTTACGCCGCGACGCCACGCCCGAACGGGCGAGAAAGCGATTGAGGCGCATCGTGTAGACAGATTGCTCAGGCGTCATCGCCGTCGGAACGCTCGCCGGGCTGACGGTCGGTGTCTACCCGCTCTTCGGACTCTGTCCCACTCATGCCATCCTCTGCTTCTTCAGCGTCAATCGCGACGCTGTCCCGCAGATCTGCATCGACGTGATCTGTCTCAGAAATGGGCTGATCACTATCCTCAGCCAATTCCTGCTGTCCTTCAGCGCGGTCCTGCAGACCCTGCAGTTCCATAGCCATTTGCTGGCGCGCTTCCGCTTTGTTTTCACCCGATTCGAGCAATTCTTCAAGCTCTCGAGGCTTGGGAAGATCTGCCAGCGTCTTCAGGCCAAAATGCACCAAGAATTCACGCGTTGTGCCAAACAGCATTGGCTTGCCGATACCCTCTGAACGACCGACGATGCGAATCATTGACAGTTCCATTAGCGTCTGCATAACGCCACCAGAATTAACGCCGCGAACCGTATCTACCTCAATCCGCGTCACGGGCTGTTTGAAGGCAACAATGGCGAGCGCCTCTAGGGCCGCCTGTGACAGGCGTATTTGATTCGGGTCATTGTGGAACTTGCGCAGCCAGGGTCCGCATTCCTGCCGCGTTGCAAATTGGAAGCCGCCGGCCACTTCCACAATGGAGAAACCGTGTCCCCCATCGGCATATCCAGCGTTGAGCGAATCAACCAATTGGCGTATGTCTCGACCATTGTACTCATCTAAGAGTGCAACTAAGCGACCGGGCGTTACCGGTACATCGGCCGTCAGTAGAATGGCCTCAATAATTGCGCTGGCCTGTTCGGGGGCTACTGAACGCTCTTCGCTCAAAGCGTCTCCTCTTCACCTTCTACATCGTCAGACATCGAGTCATCTTCTTCTATGACCTGTGAAACCGCTTGCGAACCCTGCTTCTCGATCCATATATCGTCAAATGGACGCGACTGCTGCACGCGAATACGCTGCGACTTGAGTAATTCCAATAGGCCGATAAAGGTAGCCACCATCGCCTCTCTATCACGCCCTTCGACAAGCTCTATAAAGCGGATGCGCGAACGCTGATCAATAGCGGCTATGATAAAATCAATGCACTCGGCAACCGAAACCTGTTCCTCTACGATCTGGTGCACCAGCGCCTGTGGGACGGTGTCCAGCACGTGCTTATACACCTTGATGAGGTCAAACAGAGACACCGGTTTCAGCGTCAGTTCGCCACCTTCTAAATCGTGTTCACCGAGTCCTTGTCGACGCAGAAAAACGTCGCGGCGCGCGTCCTTCTGCACGCCCAACCAATCGGCTACTTCCTTAAACTGCTGGTATTCCAGCAGTCTGCGCATCAACTCCTCGCGCAGGTCGCCCTCTTCACCGGCGCCATCTACACCCTCCTCGCGCGGCAACATCATTTGCGACTTGATACGCATAAGCGTAGCCGCCATCAGGATGAAATCGCTGGCCTGTTCGATATCAAGAAGGTGAATTTGCCCGAGAAAGCCGAGATAGTTATTGGTTATGTGAGCAATGGGTATATCGTATATGTCGAGTTCATCTTTGCGGATAAGGTAGAGCAGGAGGTCCATCGGCCCTTCAAATACGTCGAGCTTGACCTCATACAGGGCCGAGTCCTGATCCTCTTCTGTCTGCAGAATATCCGTAGCCATGCGCTTTCGCCGTTCATCCAACGCGTCGCTGAGCGATCTACGCGTTGGAATACCGCTTCTCTATTCGATCGACGGACGAATCCACCGAGGCCACACCTCGCCGTTAGATACGTCACATACCAAAAGAAAAGCCTTGTAGCACAACGACATACGTCCTACACATCGACACTTATACACCGTCGGCGGGCGCGGGGACGTACGTCAAAAACGAAGCCATATAAGTACGGTATGTATGGGATAAAGTCAAGGTAGAGAACGGGCTGTCTCTATTCGTTGATTATATCGGAATACTCGCTGGGGCTGAGCAATTCCTCAAGTTGCTCTTCGTCTTCGATGCGTATCTTTATCATCCAACCTGCACCGTAAGGGTCCTTGTTGATCTGTTCGGCATCTTCTTCAAGCGTTTCGTTCGCCTCCAGGACTTCCCCGGACAGAGGTGCAATCAAGTCCTCAACGGTCTTTACGGCCTCGACCGTGCCGAAGGTTTCGCCTCTCTTAGCATACTCACCCACTTCGGGCAGTTCCACAAAGACGATGTCGCCCAACTCGGACTGAGCGAAATCAGTAATGCCAATTGTCGCAATATCACTTTCGACCTGTATCCATTCGTGACTGTCGCTATAGGATACATTTTCCGGAACACTGGATTCGCTCATAGCATCTTACTCCTGTTTTGTTGCAGGCGAAATCGCATCGAGGTCTAAAGGGGTATCCGCCACATAGTCTGTATTGAAGCGGCCCGCTATGAAATTTTCTTCTTCAATCAGAGCACGATGAAAGGGGATCGTCGTCAGCACACCCTCGATCGTGTATTCTGCTAACACGCGCCGCAAACGAGCCAACGCCTCACTGCGATCTCGACCGCTGACAATCAGCTTGGCGAGCAGCGAATCGTAATAAGGCGGCATTTCATACCCCTGGTAAATATGGCTATCAATACGCACCCCCGGTCCCCCTGGCTGATGCAGCGCAGTGATCGTTCCAGCAGAAGGTATGAAATTGCGTGCGGGATCTTCGGAATTGATACGACATTCGATCGCGTGTCCAGCCAGACGTATATCGTCCTGACCATAGCCCAATTCTTCTCCATAGGCGATCCGAATCTGTTCACGCACTAAATCAATTCCCGTAACGGTCTCAGTCACGGGATGTTCGACCTGGATGCGCGTATTCATCTCCATAAAGTAGAAGTTCAGGTCTTCGTCCACGATGTACTCTATCGTCCCAGCACCGTAATAGCCAACGCTCCGTGCCCCGGCAACGGCTGCTTCTCCAAGCCTACGACGCATATCCTCGTCTACGACGGGCGACGGGCTCTCTTCTAACAGCTTCTGATTGCGACGCTGAATTGAACATTCGCGCTCAAACAGATGGACAATGTTGCCGTGTTCATCACCGAGGACCTGAATCTCTATATGGCGTGCCCGCTCGATAGAGCGCTCCATATAGACGGCATCGCTGGTAAACGCACCGCGCGCTTCCATGCGAGCCATCTTCCACGCATCTTCTAACTCGTCCATGGAACGCACGATCCGCATGCCGCGGCCGCCGCCACCCGCAGAAGCTTTTAACCGCAAGGGAAAGCCCACCTTCTCGGCCCAAGCCCGAGCGTCTTCCAGGGATTCCAGTTCCCCTTCGCTACCCGGTACGACAGGCACGCCCGCATCTTTCATCGTCTGTCGAGCCAGCGACTTATCGCCCATACGACGTATTGCCTCTATGGGCGGACCGATAAATTTGATACCGCACTGCTCGCAGATTTCCGCAAACTCCGCGTTCTCCGCCAGCGGGCCATACCCGGGATGAATCGCATCGGCATTGGTCAGCTCAGCCGCACTGATAATATTCGCATAGTTCCGATAGCTATCCTTACCAGCCGGCGGCCCAATGCACACGTCTTCGTCGGCAAAGAGCACGTGAGACGCATGCGTATCCGCCTCAGAGTGAATCGCTACGGTCTCAATACCCATATCTTTACATGCGCGAATGACGCGTAGAGCAATTTCTCCGCGATCCGCTACCAGGACTTTCTTAAACATTGGCAGACTCTATTCGCCTCAAGCCGGTCGGATGGTGAACAGCGGCTGGTTATACTCGACGGGCTGACCATTCTCGACCAAGATATCCACCACTTGACCTGCGATGTCCGCTGGAATCTCGTTCATGATCTTCATCGCTTCTATAATGCATAGGGTCTGACCGCTCTTAACAGTCGCCCCCTCTTTAGTGAACGCATCCGACTCTGGAGAAGAGGCTCTGTAAAAGGTCCCGACCATCGGCGACAGCACCTGGTGTAATCCATCATCGACTGCCGCTTCTCCAGATTCAGGAGCAGCGCTGCTAGGCGCGGCAGGTTCGGTGGACACGGGTGCGCTGGGAGCGGCCGGCGCCTGCACTATGGGTGCGATTGGCGCATCGCTCGCCTTGCGCCGACTGATGCGCAGCCGAGTTCGAAAAAAGCCGCTCTCCACCTCTATCTCTTCTACCTCACTGTCTTGAAACAGCTTTAGTATGCGTTTTATTTTGTCTTCGTTCACTACAATCCCCCTCTTTCTGACAGCCTAAACTCGCTCGACGTACTCACCCGTCCGCGTATCTATCTTAAGTTTGTCTCCCTGATTTACAAAAAGCGGAACCTGCACCTGATATCCCGTTTCCAGCGTGGCTGGCTTGGTCGCACCCGTGGCCGTGTCGCCCTTCACACCGGGCTCAGTATGCGTAACCTCAAGGAGAACAAAGTTCGGCAAATCGACTCCTATCGCCGCTTCGCGAGCGATAAGCACGTAGGCGTTTTCGCTTTCTTTCAACAGATTGGCCGCCTGTCCCACAACGCCGGATCCAATACCCATCTGTTCATACGTATCTAAGTCCATGAAGTAATACAAATCGGCCTCGGAATACAGATACTGCATTTCGCGTTTTTCGAGCCGGACCTCTTCAACTTTATCGCCCGAACGAAACGTGCGGTCGAGCACCGCCCCCGTGTGCATATTCTTCAGCTTTGTGCGGACAAAGGCGCCGCCCTTACCCGGTTTCACATGCTGAAACTCGGCGATGGAAAAAATATCTCCATCGATGAGCATGCAAAATCCATTGCGGAAATCTGTTGTATCTGCCATTGCGAGTATTCCTCTCCCTATAGGCTATTTTTTGCTGCCGCTGCTTTCCAATTCTTCTAACTTGCGCCTAATGAAATCGTTGTTGGGATCCTGATCCAGTAGTTCGCGATAGGTTTCAATCGCTTTTTGCGTCAGTCCCTGTATCGTGTAAATTTCAGCCAGGGTCGGCGTTGTAATACGCTGACGCTCTTCCTCCACACTTATGTCTACCAGATCTCCCACTTCGATAGGCGCATCCACCTCGTCACTGCCCTGCGTCTCAATCTCTTGAAACAGCCGCAGCAGTTCATCATCACCCCGCGTCCCTAAACCACCACCCCGCGTATGTCCGTGCTCCTCACCGTCTACCGCTTCCTCTGATTCATCCTCTTCCCCGTCTGCAGACTCAACTTCTTCCCGTCCCTGTTCCGCGGAGACTTCGACGGTTGGCTCCTCCCGCTCATCAGGTATACCGTCAGGCGCCTCAAGATCTGAACGTTCTGACGCATCGTCCAACTCGACGACCTCTGTCCCAGACTCCTCAGCAACGTCGCTTGCGGGCGATTTGTCGGCAGGTATGTCTCCATTCGGAGCGGAGCTCTCTTCAGCACTGTCCCAATCTGCTCCCTCGAAACCCTCCCCTGGGCCCGCGACCAAACGCGTCTCAGCGGAGCGCCCATCCAACGTCGTTTCTCCCTCTCCGTCTTGAAGAACCTCTTCGTCATCATATACAAATAAATCGTTTTCGTCGGGCTCAATCTCTTTATCGCCCACAACGGCAGTGGACTCGTTCAGACCATCGTGTCCATCTTCATCTGGCTCAGACGGACCGTTTTCGTCTCCCTCGGAAATTACGACACCAAAATCGGATGCTTCATCATTCGATACACTCTCGCCCGTCTCACACTCCGTTACCTGACCGACATCATTAGCCTCAGAAACGGAGTCACCGTCGCTTACTGAAATATCTTGTTCGCCGTTGAGAGCCGGCTCCCCTTCGACCGCTTCGTCCGGGACAGATTCTGCAACGGTTTCCGGAGCATCATTTGCCGCCACACCTGCCGTTGCTTGGTCCGGCGTTACGTACGGATCAACCTCCCCAACATCTCTCTCGCGGGTGGATTCCAACCGCACTTCATACGTCAACTCGTCGACTCTGGACGGAAGCTCTTCGGCAAAGGGATCGAGTACTGCTGCTTGCTGCAGCGTTTTTAATGCCAAGGTCGGCACGCCAAGCTTGTGATATATGACAGACAGACGCTCGTAGCCTTTGGGGTTGACCGGGTCAATGCGCAGTGCCTGATCCAGCGCATCGCGTGCTTCTTCGACGGCTCCACCCGCCTCATAGCACCGAGCCAACACCATAAAGCCGGTGGCATATTCGGGGAATTTCTGACAGCCTTGTAGACAGATCTCTAGTGCATGCTCGGTCTTGCCTCTCTTCAGGTAGAGGTCAGCCAGACGAGCAAAGAGCGGGGAATCTGGATTCCGGCGATAAACCTTTTCCAGTTTTGCCAATCGATCAGCCATCGTGTCGCAGGGGAGGTAACGGGATTGAGATTCGTATTTATGGGCGACTAACTGCTCTAAAGACGAGGTGCTATTCTACGCTCTATCATTAGAAATGTCAAGAGATTAGGCCACAAATTTGCGACGCCTGCAAGACGTTGACACCTTGACAATAGCATGGCTCGCGGCTATCTTTTTTCACTTCAAATGAAGGTCTTTATGCGCCTATAGCTCAGTTGGTAGAGCGGCTGACTCTTAATCAGCGGGTCCTTGGTTCGAGTCCAAGTGGGCGTACCATAAAAAAGGGAGTCTGGCTCAACGCCGGACTCCCTTTTTTGCGCAGGAAAATATCGTGCTCACCAGTCATTAGTGGCGCGATAGCCTAACATAACTTGGTATCAAACCACCCATATATTTGCCATTTTTTTTCTTAAGTTGTCATATTTTTGGTCGATGTTATACTCGTGGACCATACTCTACTCTTTACCCGTTTTACAATTTGAGCACGAATTAAGAAACCGTTGAGATTCTAACAACTCCCTATGGCAAAGACTAAAATCGCCATCTTAGAAGGCTCTAAAAAGCGCGCCGTTTTGCTTAAAGCCTTGTTCCGAGCAACCCAGTACGAAGCTCTCATTTCTGGGTCGGCTCGTCAATTGATGGACTCCATCGGGGAAGGCACGGAACCTCAACTAATCCTCACCAATACGACGATCAGTCGCGACGATCAGGACGGGGTCCGGTTTATAAAAGCACTGTATTTGAAACAGCAACGTGCCGAACGACCCATGCCTTCTATCATTGTCTGCAGCCCAGAGGACAGAGGCAGTATCGTCCGCCAATATGCCTATAGATTCTCAGAGTTGGCACAGGTTTACTACGTTTTTATGCGCGACTCTGACATTGAACATGAGAGTCAACGATTGCTTTACACGCTGCAAAAGGCCCTTGAGGGTCAGAACACTTCGAGTGCAGCGGGAGAAGCGAAGGGCGACAAACACACGGTCCATAAAAACCGCCTGAAAGATTTTATCAAACAGACGACCCACCTACCTACTATGCCGACGTCGGCCGCGCAGGCACAGAAAGCGCTCGACGATCCACAGGTACCGCTTGAGGAATTGGGTAAGATAATACAGCAAGACATGACGTTGGCGGCCAATGCCATTAAGCTGGCCAACAGCCCCGACTACGGAGCTTCAGGCCGAGTCACGAGCCTTGAGGAGGCCTATCAACAGATAGGTCGAAAAACGGTTATAGACACCCTCTTGGCGACGCAGGTATTTGATGCCTTAGAAATGCTTCCGTCTGACTTTAATATGGAATCGCTACGCAAACACAGCTATGCCGTAGCAACCATTGCCCGCGTCATGGCACGGCGTTGCCATACGCTAGAAAACATGCAGGACCGCATCAACTTCAGCTCGACGATGTTTACGGCTGGCCTACTTCACGATATTGGCAAAGTTCTTATCGCTCAGCATTTTCCCAAGGAAATTGACGACATCATGCCTCGGACGTACTCGGGCGAGTACTCTATGGTAGAGGCGGAAGCCGAAGTGTTCGGATTTGACCATGCCGACGCTGGGCTGCAAGCAAGTATGGAGTGGCAATTACCCATATTACTCATCAATGTCATAGGGCGCCATCACTGGCCACTCGAAAAAATCCTACCGCGCCTAAAGACTAAACAGGGACACCTATCGCAGCGCATCATACGAGTTGCCGATGCAACGAGTTACCAACTCGGCTATGGCATGATACGTTCGGACGGTAAGCCGCCCGAGATGCAAGACACCTACTTTGAAGGGACGGGCATCACTCGATCTGAGTTTGAAAAGTGGGTGCCCGAAATACACAACGACATCGCCTATATGTTGGAAACTGCATAATAGGCACCTGCAGCGGTGAGCGCAGTCCTATCACAGCGCAAGCGGACAATTCACAAATGATCAGCACCGCGTAATTGGCCCATGCGATCAGGCGCAGAGTTACCGACTAATCCTTTGGTCGGTAACGTTCCTTCCTTCCCATCGGCAACGAAGTCTGTTCACCGGTCGACATCTGCTAACAGAGAAGATCTCTACGCCTTGCGCTCGACAAAGCGCAGTGAGGCTGAGTTCATACAATAGCGCAGACCGGTTGGCGGAGGCCCGTCGGGAAAAACGTGCCCCAGATGAGCCTGACAGCGCTGGCACACGGCTTCGACGCGCACCATACCGTGACTGGTGTCCGTCTTTTCACCAACGCGCTCCCCATCAATCGGTTGCCAGAAGCTAGGCCAACCGGAACCCGAATCGTATTTGCATTCCGAAAGAAAAAGCTCGTTATCACAGCAGGCACAGGAGTATATCCCAACGCCCTTGTGATCCCAGTACTTGCCGGTAAAGGCTCGTTCAGTGCCGCCACAGCGCGTCACGGCATACGCTTCTTCACTCAGCTGTGCTCTCCACTCTTCATCGCTCTTCTCTACTCTGTCTGACATGAGTGTCACATGCTCCCGGTTATGTGTATGCTGCATTTTGTCAGTATACTACCTATAATGATTACAAGAGAGGTACTTCTGTGAAACTTGGACTAGGACTCTATCGCCACTTACTCAATTCCGACCACTATCAATTTGCCGTTCAGGCAGGCGCTACGCATATCGTAGCACATCTATGCGACTACTTTGCGCACGGGCAGCGAGACGGGCAGCCCACCGGAGACGGCGGCGGCTGGGGCCTGGCCGGAAGCCCACTGTGGACCGTCGACGAGCTCATCGCTCTGCGTCGCGAAGTAAACGAGGCGGGCTTAGCGCTAGAGGCCATAGAGAACTTCGACCCCGCTCACTGGTACGACGTGCTGCTCGATGGTCCGCGAAAAAACGCTCAACTCGAAGGCCTCAAGATGATGATACGCAATGTCGGGCGGGCGGGCATCCCCATCATCGGCTACAATTTCAGCCTGGCGGGCGTATGCTCTCGCGTAACGCTGCCGGCCGCACGCGGCGGTGCGTCATCGGCCTGTATGGAAGCCGTTGACCAAACGCCCGTGCCAAATGGTATGGTGTGGAACATGGTATACGATGAACAAGCACCTGCAGGCATCGTACCCAACATTACACACGACGAACTCTGGCAGCGATTAGATGCGTTCCTCGAAGCCGTCCTGCCCGTGGCCGAAGAAGAGGGCGTCAAGCTAGCCGCGCATCCGGACGACCCGCCAGTCCCCGTCCTGCGACATACGCCGCGCTTAGTCTATCAACCCCAGCTCTATCAGCGTCTCATTGATATGCGCTCAAGTCCCTCTAACGGACTCGAGTTCTGCCTTGGGTCGATTGCCGAAATGACCGAGGGAGATGTATATCAGGCCACCGAAGAGTACTGCCGACAAGACAAGGTTTTCTACGTGCATTTTCGCAACGTAACGGGCACTGTCCCACGCTATCGGGAAGTCTTTGTCGACGAGGGAGACATCGATATGGTGCGCATTCTACGCATCCTCCGCGACAACAGCTTTGACGGCGTGCTGATTCCCGATCACACGCCGCAGATGCACTGCGGAGCACCTTGGCACGCTGGAATGGCCTTTGCGATGGGCTATATGAAGTCGGCCATTAGCATGGTGATGAAAGAATAAGCTCTATCGGCTAAGTTTCAGAACACAGCACCGATGCAATCGCTGCACGCACGCCTATTTCCATCTGTTCCAAAGGCAGAGAAGGACTCTGATCACATCCCATATCTATGGCCAACGCGCTAGACTGCGGCAGGTGAATAAACCCGGCGCGGCGCGTATCACCTTCTCGCGAAAGATGATGCAAGACCCGGTACATTATGTGGTTGCAGAGATAGTTGCCAGCATACACATGAGCTACAGCTGGGACGTCCACTGCGCGTATAGCAGAGGCCACAGATTCCGCCTCCAAGCGAGCGAAATAAGCGGCCGGTCCCCGCTCGATGATGGGGCGCTCTCCGCCGTCCACGCGCCGCAAATTCAGCGCGATGCGCTCAACCCAGAGGCACGGCGCACGCGCGGCTAAGCCCAATGAGAGCACGAGATGGGGCTGTATTTGCTCTATTGCCGGCAGCACGGATTCTACGTCGAGACCAAATTCTACCGGCAGCACGAGACTCTCCACCCTGTGACCTTCTATGCGTTCCCCGTGCAGCGCCTCGGCAATTTGCTGTGATGGGTTAAGGGAGAAATCGCCGAAGGGGACAAAGCCCGTAAGCAGCACGCCATGCACAGCTACGCACGATCCTCTCGAACGGTGCCAGAAACAAGCCTATCGTACCGACCACCGTAGTAAAGCAGCGGTGCTCCTTCGCCAGTGGCTCCGGCCAGCGGCTCTCCCAAAAACAGGTCGTGATCTCCCGTCTCCACTGTTTGCACTAGGCGACAGTCTAACCACGCCAGCGCATCCGATAAAATGGGTGCACCCGTTTGCGCCTCCTCGACGCGCAGATCTGAAAAATCCTTAGGGCCCGGCTTGGCGAATCGATTGGATATATCCTCGTCATCCAGCCGGAGAATGTTAATGGCAAAGCAGCCGCCTTGGCTCAAATAAGCGTGCATACTAGCGCCCCGATCGACGCAGACAGCCACCAGCGGCGGATCGAGAGAAAGGGATATAACAGCGTTGGCGGTCATACCCGAAACTTCGTCTCCAAAACGCGTGGTTATCACCGTTACCCCCGTGGCGAAACGCCCCATAATCTGCCGCTGTAACATAGCGTCAAATGTCATACTCAGTATTCTCCTTGAAAGGGCTGCGCACTTACCCAATACGCAGCACAGCTGAATAGATAATCCGACGTAGGTTCCGAACGCCGTGATATTCTCAATCGAATATACCCCGGTAGATGGCTTCCGCGTCTTCGGGAAACACTTCAACCGGATTGGGATCTAATAGACGGCGAACGGACATGGCCAACTCGACCATACGTGGAATATCGCCCTCCTCTAGTCCCACTGCTCTGAGCGACGTATAGGGCGTGTAGCGACGGCGCAGATTGTCGATCCAGGCCGCAGCGAGTTCTGCGCCGTCCTCACGACTTTTATCCCTCAGATCCAATCCCGCTACGCCAGCGGCGTAGTAGTATTTATCGGCTGCGACAGGCGCATTGTGCCGCATGACACCCGGCAACACCAGCGCTACGGCCGCTCCGTGCGGCACGGGATTGCCCCGCTCATAAGAGATTTTTTCAATTCCATATCCCAATGCATGCCCAGCACCCGTGTTAATCGGGCTGAGTAACAAACCGGCCAAGAGCGCACAGCGGGCCATCCCATACCGCGCTGCGCCA
>CALDFW010000138.1 GCA_937942165.1 uncultured bacterium
CGCGGTTTGGGCAACATACGCAGCGACGAAGTGCACGAGCTGTTATTTTGGCACTTTGGCAGCGACTTTGACCCTCAGACATTTCCCACGCTAGTCGACGTGCTAAGTGAACGAGAGGATCGCAGAATTGTTCGACCAACCATAAACCATCTTACGCATTTTCGCTCTTCGGCCGTGCGCCTACAGCTGTTAAACAGCGTATGTCGCGCACTTGGAGCGGGAGACCAATTCTACCGACTTCTCTCCCAAGAAGACACCCGGCGCATCGATTCTATAGGACGTCTTTTCCGCGATTTAAGGGCAGACCTGAGTACGGCTGCGGGATTGGAACCAGCACAGCGACCGGTCCTTGTCAACCTGTGCGATGCGCTGCTTAGCGCCTATGAGGAAGATAGAACGTCTGATATGCGGGAAACCGCGTTGGCCATTGTGCGCACCGTGCGGGATAGTCTTTCAGGGAGAGCCGAGCAGGCGTTTGAGGTGCTTTCCGTCTTTATAGTAATCGTGGCACTCAACGGTTTTATACGCCAGAACAGAGAGGCTAGTTCCTCCGTAGCTGAAGAAATCTTTCTCGCCGTGTGCCTCTCTCATATGGGAAAGGGCATTTCATCAATCTCCAAATGAGCTATTGGTCGGTCTGCAAAGCACCCTGAGCGGCTCGCAGGCTCGCTCGCGTCCGTGGCCGATTGGGATCAAACGATAGAGCCCGACTCAGCGCAGCAACGGATCGACCGTAGTCGGCTTGGCGATACGCCCCACGACCGGCGTGATGATAGGCTTCGGCAATGGCTTTACGCACGGACTCATTTGATCTAAATCGGCTTAAATAGCGCAGAGACGATGTATCCCCATCCATAGAACGAACGACTTGCTCATACATGTGCAGCGTAGGATTCTCTGGAAACAGCGTGCGCGCCGTGTCCAAATGCGGTATCACTTCACGCCCCCTGTTGAGCAACATTGGACAAAGGCGCACATAGAGGTCTTCTCGATTTAATACGCCTCCTTTAACGGATAGCGCTTTCATCATTTGCTCTATGCCCAAATCGATATCTCCCACGGCGAGCGCATGCCGGGCCTCTGTATAATAGGCAAGAGCATCTACCCTTCGAATACTATACCAAGAACTCGTGAAGAGCATAGCGAGGATCGCAATTGTCCCGAATGCACTCCATTGTCCACCCACCCATCTACGCGCGTAGTTGCGACCCGCCAAGATGAAAAGAGCTGTCACACAAGCCATCCCCGCACTTGACAGATACAAGTAGCGCGAAGGTCCAGAAGAAAGCGCTCGCACGTATTCTGGCTGGAGCAGTAACGGAGGAAGTAGAGATAGGCCGATCCAGACAACGGCAGCCCCTCCTTTCCATTCGGTGCGAAATCCAGCCCACAAACCCACACAAAGCGCCCCGGCTCCAAGCGCTATTTCCCCCCCGCTTATCAAGTCTGGTCGAGCGGGTATCCAGTAGGAAGAGCGGAGTAAACGCCCCCAAAGAAACAGATAGTTCTCCGCCGCCATCCAAAGGTCGAAGCCCCGCGCAGCGATCATATTTTGTGGAGCAACGACGTACAACATCTTGATCGCGAGTACGGATAGAAGCCCGACTACAGCCATAACGCCTAACAACGACATGACGTCCCTACGCAATGCACGCCTTTTATGGGCGATGTAGAGTCCAAAGGGCACAATAGCCGCGGTAGATATATGAGAGGCGACCCCCAAAACCTGCAGTAGCACCGTCCCTATGGCCGCGGCACGCCCCCCCTTATCTACATACTGAACAAACGACACTATAGATAGGCAAGAGCAGATCAGAACTAGCGAATAGCAGTGGGCGGATATCCACTGAACTGCCTGAAAAGGGGCGCATAGGCAGATAAATAACACACCAGCCAATTGGGCTCCGTCCCACTCTCGACATGCGCGAAAGCAGCTCAGAGCCAAGACCCAAGCAGCAATCGCATGCAGCACGACGCCTGCCCAGTGAAATAGACGCGGATTGTCTCCCAACACGGCATACTCGAGCAGAATCAACAGCTCAAAAAGAGGACGGCCAGGCATCCGTTTATCGGCAGAGAAAAAGTAGGAGGGATTACGCAGCGTCTCTTCGCTATCTGCAAAATAGTCTGCGTCGTGCGTGTCGAGCAGATGCGCTCCCACAGGTGCATAGAGTAGTGCGGCTAAAGCACATAGCAAAAGAGCGTAGACGGGCCACGACAGTCTGGGCACAACAGGCCCTTTCTCAGGGGTAATAGACGTGGAGACCCCGATCAAAAATCTCCCCGATGTTCCCAGCGGATACGGGCAAGTTCGCCGAGGTTCCGTATCATACCCGTGACCGGGTTAAAGCGACTATCGGGATCAAATCTCCATTTTACGGGGATTCGTTCAAGGGCGTATCCCAACTTACTCGCCAGTAGGAGGATTTCTACGTCGAACATATACCCTTCGACTTTTTGCCGATTAAAAAGGTCGCGCATTACCTCTGCGCGGAAGAACTTGAACCCGCACTGGGTGTCATCATATCCGCGTAGCCCCATGAGCATTTGCAGCCCTCTGCGGAATACGATAGACCCCATCTCCCGATACCTCTTTCGCTCACGTGCAATTTCACTTTTTCCCAGCGTTCGATCGCCAATTACGCCGCATGCTCCACTTTCCAGTAACTCCATAGCCTGATCAAGTGCAGCAATATCCGTTTTATAATCGGCGTCCATAAAGCCAATAAAATTCCCTTGAGCCTCTTGTAAACCATGCCGGATTGAATACCCCTTACCGCGATTTTGTCCGTTGAGCACACAGCGCACCTGCGGGAACTCGCGCGCGACTTCCGCAATCCGCTCAACGGTCGCATCTCGACTGCCATCATCAACGGGCAGCAGCTCATATTGCCACGAGCGCTGTTGCAAAAAATCGATGGATTTCTCCAGCGTAAATGCAATGCGCTTCTCCTCGTTATATGCAGGTATTATCACACTGATATCCATAAATTCTCCGTCGCGAAAAGATACCGCCCTCCCCAGTAACGGTCAACCAACTTGACACGAGATAAGAGGGGGTTATATTGCCGATACTAGCACACCTAACCCATAGAATTTCATGAACGATATACAACGCGTGGATGCGAAAGAGCTAGTGGAGGTCTGCAGTGCCATCCTAGCTCGCGAAGGCGTGCCTGTGGCAGATGCAGATTTTGTCGCCAGCACGCTCGTCGAAGCAGACCTAAAAGGCATTCATAGCCACGGTATACTGCGTTTAAAGCGCTACGTGCGCGAGCTCCGAACGCGCGTTACCAATCCAACACCTCGTATCGGCGTCTCGGAAGAGGGTCCAGCCATTGCCCGCGTAGACGGCGACGGTGCACTGGGACCGCTCGTGGGACGTTTTGCCATGCAAACGTGTATCGAAAAGGCGCGTCAGGCAGGTTCAGCTACCGTCACCGCATTCCGTTCTCGTCACTTTGGCACAGCGGGATACTATGCACTGATGGCGCGGGACGCAGACCTCATAGGAATCAGCATGACCGTTGCGAGTCCCCGTTTGGCCCCTACGGGCGGCACTCAACCTCTATTTGGAAATAATCCCCTCTCACTAGCCGTTCCCGGTGATCAGGCATTCCCTCTGCTAATTGACTTTGCATCTGGAAAGACTGGAGCGGGTAGATTAGAACTGGCGGCAACCAAAGGTGAATCAATTCCCAGCGGACTTGCACGCGACCTAGAAGGCAACGACACCACCGATCCCCATGTAGGGCTCAAGGGCAGCATTATCCCCATTGCAGAGCACAAGGGCTACGGTCTCACGATGTTCATCGAAATCTTAGCGGGCCTCCTCGGAGGAGCACCCTATTTTGGCATTGCACGCGAAGAGGTTGAACACCACATGCACGACAGGGGAATTGGCCACTTTTTTATGGCGATTGATCCCAGTCGCTTTATGCCGATCGATCAATTTAAGGCCGCCGTTAACCATATGGTCCAAGGAATAAAGAATTCTCCTCAGGCCTCCGACACCGAGGAAATCTTAGTTCCCGGAGAACTCGAATATAGAAAGCGCGAGGCGAGTCTCCGAGACGGCATTCCTCTCGCCCAGGCCACCGTAGACATACTCCGATCCTTGGCAATTGAGTGCGGCAGAGAAATTCGGACCAGGTAGGTATTCATGGCGCATGAAACCGTATTCAGTAAAATCATCCGGCGAGAAATTCCAGCGGATATAGTTTATGAGGACGAACAGACTCTTGCATTCCGCGACGTAAGCCCCCAAGCACCGACCCATATCCTCGTTATACCCAAAGAACCGCTGGTAAGCGTAGCAGACGCGGAAGAGAAGCACGCGGCTTTATTGGGCCACCTCATGATCGTTGCGGGTCAGATCGCGCACTCTGAAGCGATCCTTGAAGACGGATTTCGACTCGTGGTAAATGCAGGTAGAGACGGTGGGCAAACGGTACCCCATTTGCACGTACACATTCTGGGCGGGCGCCCGTTGTCTTGGCCCCCAGGCTAAAAAGACGAGATATTTCTTTAAGAAATACTGGATTCCAATGGGATTTTAAGACTGCATCCCAAAGACTTATATAAAAAAAGAGGGCCCTCCAATTCAGGAGGGCCCTCTTTTTTTATATAAACTGAACTTTACTGTGTCTGTATATCAACAAACCCGTTCACGCCGCCGGGAACGGCTCCTTTGATAAAGAGCAAATTGCGCTCACTATCAATGCGCACAATATCCAACCCCTTGGTAGATACCTGTGCGTTGCCCATCTGCCCGGACATTTTCTTACCCTTCCAAACTTTACCCGGCGTAGTCCCCTGACCAATCGATCCACCGTGACGGACTCGGTCAGGCGTTCCGTGTGTGCTGTTTTTCCCCTTAAATCCATAGCGTTTGACAACGCCAGCAAATCCTTTACCCTTGGAGCGGCCGGTTACTTTGACCTGTTCACCGACTTCAAACTGGCTGACGTCAAGGACCTGACCAACTTCAAAATCGCCCTCGATTTTACGAAACTCGCGCAAGACGCGATGGGGGGCAACGCCCGCCTTGGAAAAATGGCCGGTCTCTGGCTTATTAACCTTGCGAGCAGGAATTTCTTCAAAAGCTAACTGCAGCGCATCGTATCCATTATCATCCTGCGAGCGAACCTGCACTACGGGACAGGGTCCGGCCGCTACTACCGTAACCGGAACGAGCTCTTCTTTGTCGTTGTAAACCTGGGTCATACCCAGTTTTTTTCCTATCAGGGCGCCCATATGGCATACTCCTTACCTGAACGTAATTGTATTCTTATATAATACAGAGACAAAAAATTTAGTCCATTTCTCCCTTTTCGGCAATACCCAAGACAAACAATGTTGAGAGTATCCAAAATGAACACATCAATAACGGTTTGGCGCAGCGGTGCAGTTGGAGACTTTGTGCTCACGCTACCCGCTTTAGCAGCGCTTAAGGAATTTGGACGAGACACTCCCATCCGCGTCGTCGCACAACCAGCACCGAGTGCTCTTTTCGCAGCCGACGCATTTATAGATAGTAATTCTAACAGCTTAGCCGCACTCTACGCACCCGACCCGATCCCCCACACATTATTTGACGAATCCTCTCTGCTTTTGGTCTATGGAAAGGCCGAAGGACCGCTCTTTGAAAAAGCCCGCATATATCTGGGCGATCGGGCCCTATTTTGGGATCCCGCGCCGCCGAACAATAGCAAGAGTCACATTACCGACCATCTGCTAAAGCCACTCGAGAAACTGATCGATCTGAGCAGAGTCGACCGACGCCCCGTAATCGAGGTGCAGCCCAGTGAACTAGCAGAAGCGCGAGCCCTCCATCCGATTCCAACGATTCTGGTTCACCCAGGCAGCAGTTCACCAACTAAATCCTGGCCTTTGGAAAGATTTATACAGTGGGCTCAACAGTTGAGCGAAGAAGGAATCGACATAGGTTTTATTTGCGGTCCTGTGGAGAAAGAGCGCGGCATGAAATTACCCGGCGATCTGCTCTGCTTTTCTCCACCAGACCTGCGCATGCTGGCGTCTATATTAGCCCAGGCGCAGCTTTTTGTGGGTAATGACTCAGGGCCGGGCCACATCGCTGCAGCCGTCGGAACAGCTACGCTGAGTCTATTTGGACCAACAGATCCAACTCTATGGGCACCTCGACGTGAAACGAGTCGTGTCCTGGTCGCACCTATGAGAGATTTGAATGAGCTATCGGTAGAACGCGCGGTAGAGGAAACGATGCACATCCTCGCGTCGACTCACTAATTAAAGCACTCCGAATCCCAGATCGCTTGTTGGGAGAGCACGCTTGAGGCAAGACCACTACCAACAGAGTCGGCGAGCCAATTCAGTCTACCGCTTCTATGATCTCTATCATAACCTGCGCCGTGCCAGACTTCACCATTTCCAGTTCTAGAGCCGCGGCAAACGAAACGTCTATAATCCGTCCCTCAATAAAAGGTCCCCGATCGTTTACCTTTAGTTCTACCCAACGTCCATTTTCCATATGCGTAACGCGCACGCGCGTCCCAAGCGGCAGAACGCGGTGAGCAGCCGTCATTTTATACATATTGAACGTTTCGCCGTTGGCCGTCTTGCGGCCATGGAATTTCTTTCCATAGAACGACGCAACACCTATTTGGTAGGCTTTGCTCGTATCTATCTTTTGCGTATCGACTGGATGGGCCGTCTTGCGAGGAGCTACTACGGGTGAAGGAACGGCGGGATTGGTTGACCTAGTAGTCGATTTTGACTTGGACGACCCAGAAGAAATAGATGGGCCGCTGCGGTAGATGGGCTGGGAGACACAGGCGCAGCATAGGAAAACGAGTACTATCCCACTCCAGTGCCGCATTTTATTTTCCCTCTGGTCTGCCTCTGCAATAGGCTAAGTCTGCAGCGAGCCTATGAGTTGACCGATGTGCTGAATCCCACATTCGTCTCCGTATCGACGAATACCCTCAACGATTTCAACACCGGCATTGGGATTGACAAAGCTAGCGGTTCCGACCTGAACAGCCGATGCGCCCGCAACGAGGAATTCCACTGCGTCCTGGGCCGTGCAGATGCCGCCCAGACCAATCAGCGGGATACGCACAGCCTGCGCCACTTTCCATATCATGGCCAGCGCGACGGGTTTTATCGCCGGGCCGGACAGACCGCCCGTTATGTTCCCGAGAAGGGGACGACGATTTTTTACGTCAATGGCCATACCGACGAGCGTGTTGATCAGCGACAGCGCATCCGCTCCTGCCTCTTCAGCGGCACGAGCGATCTCTGCTATATCCGTAACGTTCGGCGACAGCTTAGCAATGACTGGATGCTGCGTCACCCGGCGAACAGCACCAATCACTTCAGCTGAAGCACTGGGACTATTGGCAAAATTCGCCCCACCCGCTTTGACGTTGGGACAAGAAATATTCACTTCGAGCGCGGCAATTCCCTGTACGTCGTCTAGGCGAGCCGCCATGTCGGCAAACTCTTCAATCGTGTGCCCCGCTATATTAACCACAATCTGCGTATCTAAAGACTCCAGAAAAGGCCATTTATTCTCTACAAAATCTTCCAGACCTGGATTCTGTAAGCCAATTGAGTTGAGCATACCGGCCGGCGTTTCAACAATTCGCTGCGGGCGATTGCCAGCGCGAGGCTGCGGCGTAATGGTCTTGGTGACAATTCCTCCAAGCTGGCTAAGATCCGTTATCGACTGCAGTTCCTGACCGTAATTACATGTCCCAGAAGCCAGTAGGACGGGATTGCGCAGCGCCATTCCTGCAATTTCTATTGATAAATCCACGCTAGTGCTCCCAGCAAATTTCGCGTGCATCAAAAACCGGTCCGTCGACGCAAATGCGCTTGTAATCTCCGTACTCGGTCTTCCCATCTGCGTTTTCAACGCGAACTACACATCCTACGCAAATCCCAATGCCGCATGCCATGTATTCCTCGAGAGACACCTGGCACGCAGCGTCAAATTCTCTGCTTACGTCGGCAACGGCCTCTATCATTGCATGGGGGCCGCACGTATATACGGCCTTAGATCCAGTGCTCTCTAATTCCTGTCGCAATAGATCTGTCACCAAACCACAGTGTCCCAAGCTTCCATCATCCGTGGCCCGACCGATCCGAAGAGCAGTGCCTTCTAGCAGTTCGTCGGAAAGGTGTTTCGCAGCCGAACGAGCACCTATGAGAAGCGCCACATCAAACCCTTCTCTCATGAGTCGCCGGCCCAGAAAGATCATGGGAGGAACGCCAATACCCCCACCGACCAGCACGCAGTCGGTCCCTTTGTCTGGATGCGTAAACGGGTGGCCCAGCGGACCCAAGCAGCTGAGCTCTTCGCCAATGGGCTGTTTGCACAGCGCTTGGGTTTTAGGCCCCGCCTCTTGGTAGAGAACGTCGATATATCCCGCATCTGGATTCACATCGCACACGCTCAACGGCATGCGCAAGAAAGGCGTGACGCCGGCGTTTACCTTCAGATTTACAAACTGTCCAGGAAGGGCCTCTCCTGCGATATGCGGTGCCGCTAAGCGAGCTAGATAAAAATCTTCTGCAACTTCTCTGTTGGTCAAGATGCGGACCGTTTCGTCTATCACGTGCCCTCGTCTGTGGTTGGCGATATATTGCCACGGGTGGTATCTACAGCAGCCTGTGCATTAGGTAAAAAGGGGACAGCTAATTCAACCCACACTTTGACTTCTTTCCCGTCAGTGCGCAGCGCCGGATAAAACTGATATTCGAATGCAGCATCAATGGCCGCCTGCGCATAGGGCTCTTGCCCGCTAAACACCTCTACGCGTTCGGCCTGTCCCCTTTTGTCTATCAGAACATCCAATAGCACGGTCAATGAGTCGATAGACGCCGCTCTTGGTGCATTGGGTGTAACCACCTTTCGCACGAGTGGAGCATCCCCCAACGATACATCGCTCACATCCCAACGTAGGTCGTCTCCCGAAGCAGCAAGACCCAGTTCTTCCAATTGCTCTATTTCAAGCGTCTCTCCATCGCCCAGCGTGGGATACTGTTCACGAGCATATCTAACCTGTGGATTCCCCGCATCACGTCGAAGCAAATGCTGAAGATAGGCATTGGCCGAATCCTCTTCGGCCTCGGCGATAAAAGCCCCATATAGGCGATAATAAGCCTGTAAATAGTTGGGATCGAAGGCCAGCGTCTGGCGATATAGCTCAATCGCTTCTGGGAAAAAACCCTCTTCCCAAGATAGGTTGCCCAGCAGGTAGAGCGCTCGAGGATTCTTGAGCTGTTCCTCCAAACTGCGTTCGTAATATGCGCGTGCGCCCTGGTCATCACCGCGGCGCTGGGCGCGAAGGGCAAAGCCCATGTACTTTCGCGCCTCCGAAACTGAATCAAGCGTATCTGGTTCAAGCGCGAGAAGTGCGATTTCTTCGCCGGGCTTTAACACGCCCCCAATTCCCTTTAAGCTTCGCTGCAGTTTAGCGATTGTCCCACCGCTGCGCGCCTCTCTACGCTGCAGTGCAAGCTCTCCGTATTCGGTCTCAGCAAACTCTTCTTCCAGGCGCTGGAACCGCTTCTCCGCCTCGAGACTGTCCCCACGCAGATTTTCATATGCAACCGCACTCACATAGAGAGCCTGCGCTCCAATAGGAGATCCGCTGTATCGGGAGGCCAAACTGTCCAAGAGCGGCACATAGTCAGCAAGAGACTGCGGATTTTTCAACCGCATGGCCTCAATATCAGAAAATGCTGCAGCGGCGCGCTCACTATCAGTGATCAACAGCTCTTGCCCGAGCAACGCCCTTGCTTCATTGGCGTGGACTGAGGTTGAAAAATCTTTTATCAGACGATCCAAATAAGGCCGGGAGGCATCTTCATCGCGCCCCATCTCCCGATGGATCCAAGCAATGCTGTAAAGAGCACGAGGCAACTGCTCTGACATGGGAAAGCGACGAATAATCTCTCTGTAGTAGGCAAGTGAGGAATCTGTCTGCCCCACAAAATCTCGGTAGACCTCTGCTATGGTAAATAGGTCGTCCAGAACTTCAAGGCTCGTTGAGACGACAATCTCCCTCTGCTCTGAGACTTCTAACTCGTCCTCTGCTTCACGCCCGTTTGGAGGCTGCCAGTCATCGCTCCATACAATCGGTCCCGCAACGGCGTCGAGCGAGTCCGCCGCGAGAGAATCTGCTCGATGAACCTGTCCCTGAAGGCCCTGCAAACGCGTGAGATATCCCTGCATAGTCTGCGCAAGTCGAGCCCCTTGAGAACCGGACTTTTCCCTATTGGCTTCCTCAAAGTAGTCGCGCGCCAGCTCTATATCGCCCCGGTCTTGCAGGTAGAGTAGGCCCGTTCTATACAGGGCCATTGCCGAAGCCGGGCTGAGGGGAAAGTCATCGCGGACCTGCTCGTATTCTACCAGAGCCCGCTCCAAGTCCCTTGCTTGCTGGTAGTGGGCACCAATTAACAGACGCGTGCGGCCTTCGTAGGCGCGAAACCCCCCATCCGCTAGCAGATCCTCATATACGTCAAGCGCGCCCTCAACGTCCCCGAGGAGATAGCGCACTCGACCCCCATTGAGCAACGCTCTGTATTTCTGATCGCGATCCGGCCCCTCTCGAAGGGCCTCTCGAAAGGCCTGTTCCGCTTCCTGATAACGAGTCGAGTCGTCCAATGCGAGCAGAGCAGAACCTAGATTTAGCCACAGGCCAGCGCGAATCTTCGCTCCGGGAAATGCGTCCAAGGCAGACTGGTACTCCTGAACTGCAGCGATATAATCTTCCGTCTGAAAGGCAATTTCCCCTAGCCGCCATCCCGCCAAAGCCGCAACGTCTTCCTCTGCTTCTTCAAAAAGCGTTCTATACACCTGCTGTGCCTGGTCATATACGCGCTGTTCTTCCATGCACAGCGCACGCCAATAGCGCGCCTGATCAAAGTATTCACTTGCGGGAAAATTGACTTCTAAATCGCGGAAGGATTGAACGGCGCGCAGGTATTCTCCTCGCCAGTAGAAAGAGCGTCCCATGAGAAACATCGCATCATCGACGAGTTCGCTCTCTTTGTAATCTTCAAGGACTCGGGAGGCTTTTCGCGCTGCCTGATCGTACAGCTGATCGGCCTTTTGTGGACGCGGCACTTGATACGCTTCGGTGGCGCCTTCTTCTAATTCCCAGCTAGCGTGCTGCTCCTCGTGCACGCGCCGCTCTTTTTCAGCCTGCCGAAAGTACTTTTGTGCGTTGTAAAACGTGTTGAAGTAAACGCAGCCCGACGAGCCTGCCAACGCGAGAAGTATGAGCCAATAGAAGCGCATTCCGCTTATGAGGTGTGATAGTCTTGCAAAGCGCTCACGTCGATTCCCGAACGCAGTAGAGCCGCAATGCCCTCGGCGGCCGCGCGCGCTCCGGCAAGCGTCGTCGTATAGGGCACGTTGTTCATGACGGCTGCTCGCCGTACGACAAAGTCATCGTATTGAGAAGGCTCATCTAGCGGAGTATTTATGACCAACGCAATATCCCGATTCCGTATCGCGTCCTCGACGTGCGGACGACCTTCATGCACCTTGCGAATTGATTCAGCCTCTACTCCGTGCTCTGTGAGAAAGTCGCGCGTCCCCTGGGTTGCAACAATGGAGAAACCCGATTCTATCAAACGCTGAGCAACGGACACAATCGACGGTTTATCTCTGTCAGCGACGCTGATAAATACGCGACCGGCAGCTGGCAGAACCGTATTGGCTCCCATTTGCGCCTTGAGGAAAGCCGTGCCGAAGTCATGGCCAATACCCATGACTTCTCCCGTCGACTTCATCTCTGGCCCTAAAACGCTGTCGGCGCCGGGAAATTTGATAAAGGGTAGGACAGCCTCTTTAACCGAGACGTGTTCGGGCACGATCTCCTCTCGTATTCCCTGATCTTCTAAGCTCATGCCGACCATAACGCGCGCGGCACTCTTTGCGAGCGGCCGGCCGATAGCCTTACTCACAAAGGGAACCGTCCGCGAGGCCCGTGGATTGACCTCAAGCACGTAGACTTGCCCATCGTGGATAGCATATTGGACGTTCATGAGCCCAACGACGTTTAATGCACGAGCCAACGCGTGCGTGTAATCGCGTAGATGCTGTAGGTTTTCTGGCGTAATACTGTAAGGTGGCAAAACGCAGGCACTGTCTCCAGAGTGAACACCGGCGTGCTCTATGTGCTGCATGATACCCCCAATAACGACGTCTTTACCATCTGATACCGCATCGACATCAAACTCTTCAGCGCCCTCTAAGTAGCGGTCGATCAGGACGGGCCTTTCCGGAGAGACGTCGATGGCCTGCAGCATATAGCTCTCCAGGCTAGGCGCATCATATACGATCACCATAGCCCGCCCACCTAGCACATAAGAAGGTCGGACCAGCACGGGATAACCGATGCGCTCAGCCACTTCTTTAGCTTCTGGAAAGCTGCTCGCCATGCCGTTTTCGGGCTGACGGATACTGAGCTCGTTCAAAAGGTTGCCAAAGCGTTCTCGGTCTTCGGCCAGATCTATACTGGCCGGCGTAGTTCCCACAATCGGCACGCCCTCACGTTCGAGTTCTGCGGCCAGATTAAGCGGCGTTTGACCACCAAACTGCACAATCACTCCGTCTGGCTTCTCTCGCTCGACAATGTGTAAGACGTCTTCAACCGTCAGCGGTTCAAAGTAAAGTTTGTTAGCCGTATCGTAATCTGTGCTAACCGTTTCGGGATTGCTGTTGACCATAATGGTCTCGTAGCCATCTTCGCGTAGGGCAAAGCAGGCATGAACACAGCAGTAATCGAATTCGATCCCCTGACCGATCCGGTTCGGACCTCCGCCCAAAATCATGATTTTTTTCTCTTCGGTCCGCTCAACTTCGTCTTCGCGATCATAGGCCGAGTAGTGATACGGCGTGTGGGCCGCAAACTCTGCAGCGCAGGTATCAACGGTCTTGTACACGGGCAATACACCCAATGCGTGACGTTGAGAGCGCACCACATCCTCTTCGAGTCCGAGAATATGCGCTATCTGGCGATCGCTAAATCCCCATTCTTTCGCGCGGCGCAAGAGATCGACCTGGTCTAATCCTCCAGCCGCTCGCAGTTCGGCTTCGCACTCAATGAGTTGCAGAAGGTGGTCTAAAAACCACGGATCGATACCCGTTAGCTTGTAGAGTTGGTCTACTGAATAGCCCTTTTCCATAGCGAGCTTCAAGTAGAAGATCCGCTGCGAATTTGGCATGAGAAGCTTTTCTCTTAGCGCTTTGTCACTGACCTTGTCGGATGAGAAGTCCTTCCCATCTGCACCCCATCCGGCCCGGCCGACCTCTAGAGAACGCAGCCCCTTCTGTAAGGACTCTTTGAATGTCCGACCAATAGACATGGTCTCGCCGACTGAACGCATTTGAGTATCAAGCGCATCGGGCGTATTGGGGAATTTCTCGAAGGTAAATCGAGGGATCTTTGTCACGACATAGTCAATGGTCGGCTCAAAAGAAGCAGGCGTTTCACGGGTGATATCATTAGGAATTTCGTCAAGGCTGTATCCTACTGCTAGCTTCGCTGCAATCTTTGCAATGGGAAAACCCGTAGCCTTTGACGCCAATGCCGATGAGCGCGATACCCGGGGATTCATCTCGATCACGGTCATCCGTCCATCTGCGGGATTGACGGCGAACTGAATATTGGAACCGCCCGTATCAACGCCAATCTCGCGAATAACGCGAATCGCCGCGTCGCGCATGATCTGGTACTCTCTGTCCGACAGCGTTTGTGCCGGCGCGACCGTCAAACTGTCCCCGGTGTGGACGCCCATGGGATCAAAGTTTTCAATCGAACATATAATGACTACGTTATCAGCGTGATCCCGCATCACTTCTAGTTCGTACTCTTTCCACCCCAGCACTGACTCTTCGATCAGAACTTCATCGATCGGACTCAAATCGAGTCCGTGCGATACAATCCGTTCAAATTCTTCCGCGTTGTACGCAATGCCTCCACCGCTTCCACCCATTGTAAATGAGGGACGGATAATAGTGGGGTAGCCTAAATCTGCCTGATGACGCAACGCCTCTTCCAATGAATGCACAAAGAAACCTCGGGGCATATCAAGACCAGCCCGATCCATGGCTTCTTTAAAAAGCTCTCGATCCTCTGCCGTCTTTATGGCATCTAGCTTTGCTCCGATAAGTTCAACGCCAAACTCCTCGAGCACGCCATTTTCAGCCAGCGCAACCGCCGTATTGAGTGCGGTCTGTCCTCCCAGCGTTGGCAGCAGGGCCTGAGGACGTTCTGCGGCAATAATCTTCGCACAGATCTCCGGCGTGATGGGCTCCACATAAGTCCGGTCGGCCATTTCTGGATCCGTCATGATCGTCGCGGGATTGCTGTTGACCAATACGATCTCATAGCCTTCCTCGCGTAGTGCCTTACAGGCCTGCGTACCGGAGTAATCGAATTCACAGGCCTGGCCTATCACGATGGGGCCGGACCCAATCAGCATAATCTTGTTTATGTCTGTGCGCTTAGGCATGGGTATGTCGTCTTTGCTAAACGGTTGAGAGCACACACAAAAACAGAGATGCGCCGGAGCACATCTCCTCTTTTGTGGAACTCCGATTTACAAAAGAAAATAGGGGGCGAAGAGACGAGTATGTCTGTGCACTTCGCCGATTCATTAGGGGCCCTGATCGATCCCCAAATAGATGAGCAACACGATTAGGGCCACCGTCGCAGCATATCCCCATTTGAGAAAGAGTAGGCGATGCTGTTCCCAGTTGCGCACCTTCTTTATGCGCACGGTTGGCTCTTGGCTTCCATCTCCTTGAAAGCGCTGCGCATCAATCAATCGCACGAGGTTGGGGTCGTAGTCGGCAATCGCTCTAAGGATTAAGCGCTTGCGCCGTGCGACCTTCTCGGCGAAGCCTTCTTGACTCTCATCGTCGACGCCCGAAGCGTCGGCAACTGCCGTATCTCCCTGGCTCTCATGAGCGTGATCTGCAATCAAAATACACGTCTTCTCACGCGCCAGTTCTTCGGTCAACGCACTTATGGATTCCCGATCTTTGACGTTCGACTTTAGGACGGAGAAACACGTATCGATAAAACGCTTGAAATCCGAGCGAATCTCTTCGTCTGAGAGGCCCCTCAGATAGGACTCCTCGATCGCCTCTTCTATAGCTTCTTTCACGCGAGACATAATTTATTTCTGGGCTAGCTATACCTATAGTAAACAGATATTTAGACAAAAAATGACGTCGTATATGATGCCCCGTAACGCCCATTGAAAAGCGTTAACATACAGTAGTGTATTGCCCAACGCGTGTCAAGTGAAACCCCGCTATGATCGGGCTAATTGAACAAGCGCTGCCGGCACTTCGGCAAGCACATCTCCCGCAACCAAACTCCACTCCCCCTGCCGCTCCCTAGCGATATCCCCGGCCGCACCGTGCAGGTAAACGGCCAGACTAGCGGCTCCGACAGCGGACATCCCCTGCGCCCAAAAACCAGCGATAAGCCCTGTGAGCACGTCGCCGGTCCCCGCCGTAGCCATGCCTGCATTACCCGTTGAATTGATCATAACCGAACCGTCCGGAGATGCAATAACGGAGGGCGCTCCTTTGAGCACGAGGACGACTCCGTTTTCGACTGCAAATGTGCGACTGATCTCAATCGGTTGGGCGAGAATATCCTGCTTCGAAAAACCGCTCAGATAGGCAAACTCTCCAACGTGAGGCGTTAGGATTGTCTCTCCTGAACGCGAGAGGAATATATCCTTGTACTCGGCACACGCATTGAGACCATCTGCATCCACCACGAGCGGTTTGTGAAGGCGCCGTGCGATCCGCCGCACGAGTTCTGCCGTCTCGCGATGTCGCCCCAATCCGGGGCCCACCGCCAGAACGTCTGCCTGTTCACACAGCTCCTCGACCGGACCGAGTGCTCGCAGAGACAGACAGCGATGGCGACGCACCTCGGGAAGGCGACGCGTCATAACCTCTGTCAGTTTCGCTTCCAGAATATCGTTGAGGCTATCCGGTATACCCAGAGAAACGCGCCCAGTGCCCGCGCGCAGCGCCGCGTCAGCCGTCAGCGCTGCAGCTCCAGTCATCCCCACCGAACCGGCAACGATGGCCACGGTTCCACAGGATCCCTTATGGGCGTCTCCCGGGCGCCTTGGCAGTAGTGCGTTCATTGCATCCCCGTCCAGCAAACGGGCCACTGACTGCAGGTCATTTAGCACGGGTTTAGCAAATCCGATATCGGCCAAATGCAAAGCGCCACAGCGCGCTTTGCCCGGAAAGAACAGATGGCCAACTTTCGGCAACCCGAAGGTAACGGTCACCGTCGCACGCACGCTTTTTCCAGGCGTCACGCCCGTGTCGGCATCCACGCCCGAAGGTATATCGACAGCGACGATAGGACGACCCGATGCGTTCATCCTGTCTATTGCCAGCTCGGCATTATCGCGCGGCCCATTGCGTAGTCCAATACCCAAGAGTGCGTCAACTACTAGATCACATGCCTCAAGTGCGTTGCTCAAGCCTTCGAGCGAATGTTCGGAAAATTCGTTTACCTTCACACCCGCCCGCTCCATCTCCAACAGGTGATCTGCGGCATCTCCGCTAACGGCCGCACGCTGAGAGATCAAGAACAAATCCACCTGAGCAGCATTCTGGTGCAGCAAACGCGCGACGACATATCCATCGCCGCCGTTATTCCCCTTGCCACAGACTACAACTACGCGCAGACCGGCCAGGCCATCCCAGCGCGCAGCAATCTCTTCTACGACGGCCCTACCGGCGCGCTCCATCAGTTCGCGGCCGGGAGTTCCATATTCGCGAATCGTCCTCCGATCTAGCTCGTACATCTGTTGACTATTGACGATTTTTACGAGTTCCAAAATACGTGCTCAACTTTCCCAGGGACGAATCATTTCGCGAAGTGACCGCTCCTCGTCCTCTTCCCAAGATTCACCCGTGTACTCCATCAACACGCCGCGCAGATACGCATTAAACCACAGGGACCATGCAGCAAAAAGGCCACAGAAGAAACCGATTCCGCTCACTGTACCCAGCGCTATGAAGAGAAGAAAGAAAATGCCTCCCATCAACGACCCACCAGGATGAGTCACCGCGAGCAGTGTGCTCTGACGCAGCGTCTGCCAAACGCCGGTGTTCTGCGTAACCAAAATGGGCAAGCAATAGAGTCCTATCGCTCCAGTGGCAACGAGCAACCAGCCCATGAGTGCCGCGAGGAAAAGTCCAAACAGACCGGAAAAATCCACGTAAAACGCGGCGTTCAGAATAAGCGCGGCGCTGACGACAGCTAAAATCAGCTGCAGTAACTGGGCACGAACAAACTGATATTTAAACAGCGACCACGTCCCCCGAAAGTCCACCTCCCTGCGACGCACCCAAGAGGCACTAACCCAGTAAACAACGAGCGCTGGAGGAGAGAAGAATGTAGCAATGAGCGCCAGAACGATGCCTCCCAGCGAAGGCCAAGTACCGGCTGAGAGCCCCGCCTGCAAGACCAAATACCCCACAAACGCGTAGGGGATATTTATCAAACTCCAGAGGAGGTTATACAGCACAACTCCGCCCAAGTGATCGTAGAAAAGCCAGAAAAAACGCCGAGCCATCAGAGCGCTACCCATTAGATGCCACGCAGCATAAATTCAGCGTAGGTTCGAGCCGTCAGCACGACGTCGCGAATCCGCACGCGCTCGTCATTACCGTGGGCATTTTCTCCCTTTACACCGTAACCTATACCGGGCAGCCCACCATCAACCACAAAGTAGTGTAAATCGGTAAAACCCGTCGTGATGCGGAACCCCGCCGTGCGCCTTCGAACGGAACGCACCGCCCCCGCAAAGGACTGACATAGAGGATGCTCTGTATCAACCGTGCAGGGCTCAATACGCAGCGGAGTGCGTATTGAGCAAGAAGCGGGCCTTTGCCCATCCGACAGCGATACGAGGGCATTCCGAAGGTCTCTTTCCACTCCTGTAATTCGTTCGCCGGGCACGAGGCGTCGATCAAGAGAAAAACTGGCTCGTGCAGGAACCGTATTTATTTTATCACCCCCTCCACCGGCAAATACTCCACCAACGTTAAGCGTCGGATTTCGCTCCGTTCCATTCAGATCACGATAACGCCGCTGGGACGACGCGAGTCCCCTTTTGTAGCGCTCTAAGCCCACAGCCATAGATGCCATCGCCTCAAATGCATTTACGCCGTCTTGCGGACGCGAAGCATGAGCAGGCTTCCCCTCCACGTCTACCTCCAGCCAAAGCACCCCGTTGTGTCCACATCCGACATAGGATCCCGCAGCCCCCTCGCACACAACGGCGAAGTCAGCCCTACACAAACCTTCTCTCACTACGTAACCGGCCCCCAACTGACCGCCCGTTTCCTCATCTGCAGTGAAAGAACACTCTATATTGAAGGCCGGCTGACTCCCGCTCTCGCGCAGCGCACGGATCGCCATCAGCAGAGCGGCGATAGACCCCTTCATATCACCCGAACCTCGCCCGTAAACGGAACCCCCGGAAACGCCCGGAGTAAATGCATCGCCAAAGCGCCAGGCACCGGACACAGGTACAACGTCGTAATGTGCATTAAAATGGACCGTCTTCTCCGCTCCCACGTCCCAACGGGCAATCAGGTTATAGCGCGGATAATCAGCCGTGCCTAAGAGCGCACGTACTTCCTTTTCTGGAACCTGATGGATATCCACTCTTAGCCCCGCGTCTCGACTCTGAGTCGCCAATAAATCAACCATCTCTCGGTAGTCCTCTCCCGGAGGATTCACCGTAGGCACGCGCACCATCTCCTGCAGCATGCTCAATAGACCGGCTTCATTTTGCTCGATAAAATCGTGTTCACTGCTCGCCATAGTTACTCCTGGGATACCCGGTTACGGGCGCGAATCTCGGTGGAAGATATGTCCATGCGGAACGCACTCTCGGGAATGGGTAAAAACAGAGAGCGGACAGATGCCGGAACAACCACGTCGTCAAGGGTGCGATAAGCTCCTTCTATGCTGCGCCCTGCAACCCAAAAATGCACGCCGCGATCGCACAGGGCCCTAAGCGATTGCTCCATGCCCTCTAGCCCCCCATCGTAGTATTTCTCATCGACCAACCGCATAGCCGTATCGCATCCGATAGCAAAATGCGGCGCTTCGAAGTGCGCAGCCTTGCCAAAAAACGTGGGCTCGCGCGTCAGACAAACGGGAAAGCGACCTTGAATACCCTGCAAACGAGCTTCGAGCTCTGACCGTCCAAGACGAGGTTTGTCCACGTTCTGCACAGAAATCTCTAGTGTAACCGGACGACCACTCAGCGCACTAGCCGCTGCTGCGAGCTGGCAGTGCCCTTCATGCAGTGGATTAAACGAACCCGGATAGAGCAGACGTCCCGAGCGGTCGACGTCGACGGATACGGGTCCGGCACTCGTTATCTCAACGAGCTCTACCGCTTCGGAAAGCAAGAGTCCCAGCGGGTCGCCCAGGTCGACCACTTCCGTCTGTTCTTTAGCCCAGGTGGGCAAAGAAGCATCGAAGCGCACGTCAAAGACGCTGGCGATATGACAGAGAGCCCAGCGGCTTACGACCTGTTCCTGCTGCGTTCGGTCAGCCGCTCCTTTATCCAAGGAGAGCACGTGAAGAACACAGCATTGGTCCATCCGCAGTGCCAAGTGTACGCGATCCGCTCCTCGGCGTTCTCGTCCAGTAGCCAACGCGGCAGTAAGTCCCACGCCGCAGTGCAATACGGGGCGATCCCCATGGCGGAGCGCCCTTTGAAAGGCCGTAAAGGCCATATTTCGCGCAGTCTCTTGCGTGACTCGGTGAGGACCGGGGCACTGCAGATACTCTTCTAGTGCAGGCTCAGCATAGGGAATTTGTGCCTCCAACATGACTCTGGAGGCCCCGGGATGGTCAAACAGCCAGTTTAGAAGAGCCGAACCTCCACCGGCTGCGGCCAGCGACAACGCGCCCTCTCCTTGAACAATTTCTTCAACCGCTTTCCATATGGCTCGATCTACCATGCTATCCCATGATGAAATCTATGGCCCCACGCACACCCCAAGCCGTGAGAAAGAGACCACTAGCTAAGTTGAGTATGAGCAACCCCATTCCCATCCGCAGCGG
>CALDFW010000139.1 GCA_937942165.1 uncultured bacterium
AAAGCCGAGCTAGAAAAAACCGCGGTCTAGGAGATTGGTCATGGATAAGATTCGAGCCGCACAGCTAACCTGTACGATCTATAACTCGGTGGTGGACCGCGCGCTGGCCAAGCTACAAGAGATTGGCGTCAGGTCGTATCACGCGCAGCCAAGCCGAGCGACCGTTCTGCGTCGACGCGAGGGTTTGTGGGGTATTGGCGCCGGCTTGGTGCTCGAGGAAGAGCCCGCTACGCGATTGACGTTTCACGTGCCGGTCGAATCGGCCGAAGACGCGCTTCAGGCGCTGATATCGGCCTGCGGTTTACAGGTGCCCGGGCGCGGTAGCGCCGTATACGATGAGGTTGAAATTGTCGCTGAATCTGGCTGGGAAGCCCCGGAAATTGCTCCGTTTGGCGATGCGAATAGGATGCCGCTACGCGATGATTTATCGAGTATCGTATGCACGGTGCAGCAAGACTACGGAAACCATCTTGCGCGCTCAGCACTCGATTTAGGCGTGCCCATGCCGCAGGTTACAACGGGTGAGGGCACCGGTTTGCGAGACAAACTGGGCTTGATTCGCATTACTGTGCCAGCGGCCAAAGAGATCGTGCACGTTACGGTTCCCGACCAGGAATCCGAAGAAATTTTTGCCGCGCTCGTGACGGCTGGACGCATCAACGAACTGGGGGCGGGTTTCATATACGATTCGCCTGGAACGCGCGGCATCATTAACAATATGGTCGTGCGCGGTCAGCAGCATTCGGCGAGTATGGAACAGCTTATTGCCGCCGTGGACGAAATGAAGGGATCTGCTGACTGGCGCCGTCGCGTGCTGAGCGAAGAGACGCAGGGCTACCGCTATCTGCACGATTTGGTGTGTATGATTCTCGTGTGCAACGAGGGGTACGCGAGCGACCTAGTGATTGCAGCGATGTCTGCCGGAGCCGGTGGTGCGACCATCTCCAAGCAAAGCTACGTTTCTTTTGACGGTGAGGATGGGGCGATATCTCCCGCGCGTGAAACGACGGAGCTGATTGTCGGTCAAGGCGCCGTGGAGAGCATTCACGATGCGCTGCGAGATGCGGGTTTATATGGAGATGAGATATCCGGTTGCATCGCGCTCAAAAAAGTAGATGTAGCCTGTACTCATCTGGGGGCTCCGCGGGATTAGGCGCGGCGCGCGACCTCTAGCGCGCCGCGCCCGTTTCTTTCTGAATTCCACGTTATAACACTCCATGATCAAGATGCGCTTTGAGCGACTGTCTGCGCGCTATGCGGGACTGCGCGTAGCGGTGGTCGGCGATGTGTGTTTAGATCGCTATTTAGAGATCGATCCAGCGCGGGAAGAGACTTCGCTCGAGACGGGGTTGCCCGTGCACAACGTAGTGCGCGTCCGAGATCAGCTGGGTGGGGCAGGTAACGTCGTGGCCAATTTGGCTGCACTCGGCATTGGGCACATCGATTTGGTTGGCTACTGTGGCGATGACGGCGAGGGCTACCAGATGCGACGGGCTCTGTCGCACTTATCCGTCGTCTGCACGGACTCTTTCCCATGCGTTCCTGGCCGGCGCACGTTTACCTACTGCAAGCCGATCGTGCTCGAAGAGCAGGGTCCGCGCGAACGGTCGCGACTCGATATAAAGAATGATACCCCAACGCCGTCTTGGCTCAGCCAGCGTCTGGCGGCATCCGTCGCGAAGCTAGGAGATTGTGTGGATGCAATCATCGCGCTAGAGCAGACGGATCGAGCAGAAACGGGGGTATTGACGCACGCGGTACGCGCTGAGTTAGGTGCAGTGGCACGGCGCCGCCCGACGATGCCGATATTGGCCGATTCGCGTCGCAGCCTACGCGATTTTCCTCAACTTAACTTTAAAATGAACGGTGCAGAACTGGCTTCGTTGATGGGGGTCAAAGACGTTTCAAACGGTCGCGTCCTGCGCTCCGTCGTGGCCGAGTGGGCACAGTCACAGAGTCGTTCCACGTTTGTGACGCTGTCCGGTAGCGGCATCGTAGCCGCTGATCCCGACGGGACGTCCTATCACGTGCCGGCACTGCCGCCGCGAGGGCGAATCGACGTCGTTGGAGCGGGGGACAGCGTCACAGCCAACGTTGCAGCTGCTCTAGCTGCTGGAGCAGCGACCGCGGAAGCCTGCCATATTGCGATGGCCGCAGCGTCGCATATTATCCACCAAATAGGTACTACGGGCGTCGCCTCTGTCGAGGACATAAGCGCGCTGCTGTAAATCTGTAACGGGCTCTATGCATGGACGGTTGGCTCGTAGCGAATTCGATCGCCAACGACGTAGTCGACGGCTGCAACCCACGTGCCCGGCTCGGCGTCCGATATGGGCGCATGCAGCCAGAGTTGAGTAGACTGAGCGTCCGGGTTGATCGCCTCCTCTATGATGGCCCACGGCTCAGCCCCTTGAATCTGTAGACGCGTCTGATGCAGGTTACCGGTGCGTGCGGCGATAAAGTGGTCTAGGACGACTTGCCTTCCGTCGGCTTGGCGTATCTGGCCACGCCCGAGGAGTGAGTCGACGTCCAGTGCGAGACGAAATCGCCCTGCAGACAGCGCCTGCACGGCCTCTACTCGGTAGGTATGTCCGCGCCCGTCGGGGTTTATTGCAATGCGTGCATCGGCCTCTATGGCGGACAGGCCCTCTACGTCAATCGTGCAATTTGAGCGGTCGAGCGCAATAATGGTTCCCTCAATCGGTGGATTGTCGTGGACGCTCCGCTGGCGCGTCGTAAAATGCCGTGCTGCGGCGTGATGGCGATCGTCAACGGTCCAGCCGACGCCTTCGCTCAGCGTGGTGCCGTCAGTGAAGGTGCATACCGTCTCCGCTGAGTCGGGATTCCAGTATAGTTTGATCGTGCGTCCCGTGTGCGTTCTCAACTGTGTGCCCGCGCTCTGTCCAGATCCTTCAATCGCTTCAATTTCTGCTATGGCTGCGGAGCCGACTCGGGGCTCGAAAAGTAAATCGATGTGCGTTATGGGTTCTTTGGAGGTAGGGTGGCGTGACCAGAGTAGGCCGTTGTAGCAATAGCGAGAGTCGTCGGGGTTGCCGAGGGTCGCCGTTGAGCGAGCGCAGAGCAGGTCCATATCTGTGTTGGATCCGAGTTGGTGAATATCTAAACGCGTTTCGGCATCGTGGCGCGATTGCCACTGACCCTGCCAGCGGGTGGGGCCGTCGTAGGAGCGCACCAAATCCATATAGGCTAAAGCGATCAGGTCGTCGTGTGATACTTGGTCTGTTTGGCCGCGCTCAATCGCGGGGCCGGCGGCCGTGCCGGGCTGTTTTGACCACTGCCCCGCGCCCGTGAATGTCCCTTCTAAGCCACGGCAGCTGCGCCAGTGCTGCTGTCCTCCGTGGATGCGCATCATGTCGACGAGCGCGACGCTGTCGCCGTCGGTCTCAATGAGCGCTAGCAGGCGGCGCATGGATACACCGGGGCGAAACCAGCGCATGCGTTCGGCATCCCAGGCCCAGCGTTCGGCCTCTACATCAATGATCTGCACGCCGTCGGCCTGAGCGAATCGGCGTAGTTTACCTCGTCCAGCCAGTGCCTTGAGAAAGTAGAAGGGCGTATCTGAAGGCCAGTGGATTGGGTTGACTCCATCGACTACTCCCCAACCCGTATTGTGCGTGGCCCAGTGCGCTTCCCACTGGCCTACGCTCGTCCATGATTGTGGATATCCCAAATCGCTTAAAAAGGGTTGTCCGTGCGCAAAGAGCTGCACGTCGAGCAGGTCCATATGGCGATGGAGCCAGGCGTCGCCATACACGAGTCCGACGGCGGCCCGCTCGGGAGTCCCGTCCGTGCGCAGGACGGCGATGCCTGCAGCATCGTGTACGGTCGTGCCCAACGAGCGATGTGCTTGTGGCTCCTGCCGCAGCGCCTGTACCCGAGGATCATTTATCTGAGTGAGCGCGCGTTCGAGCAGGCGACCGCCCATCGGAGCATAGGGCGTATCGTTTAACGGACCCTGCACGCCGGCCGAAGCCCCGTCGCCAAACCCCAAGATGGCACGTCCGAGCAGGACGATCTCGTGCGGTGCACACGCGATGCGTGCGGCACGGCGTTCGGACAGGAGCGACGGGTAGCGTTCGGCTGGATAGGTGGAGGGATGTAGAGTGCGGAGTCTTTGCAGATTCTCCTCTAGTTCAAACAGACCCATGCTGTGCGTGTCGTTATACCCACCCGTTGCTTCTGGAGGCGTGCCGTCAGAAAAGAAGTTGTTGGATACGAAGGTGCGCAGTCGCTCTTGGCTCCGATCGTAGAGCCACTCCAGCGGTTGCTCCAAATCGCTCCGGTCGAGCGCCTGCAAGAGCACGAGTGCGCCTATGCTAGAGCGGGGAAAGTTGCTTAGACCGCCGCCGTCCATAAGGCACTGTAGCTGCACGGCGAGCATTTCCTCGACAAGCTGCACGCCGTCTCCGCCGTCGGTCATTGTCAGGCCGAGTGCACGGGCCCGTTGCAACCAGCTACCGTCTCCCCGCTGTATATGGGGCCATACCGTGTCGTAGGCCAGCGCCATAGTTTGTGCGATTATGGGCACGTCGATGCTGTAGCGTAGCAGGCCCTTGCGATAGAGTGCGCCCACGGGATCGGCCTGCGCAGCCCAGTCAGTTTGTCCCCATGCCCAAGGTTCTTCCCTTTCTTTGGAGGGACCGTAGCGAAACTGTGCGGCCGTTGCCACGTAAAGCGTCTCTTGCGCATAGCGCAAGAGCATGAGCACTAAGCGGTCGCGGTCGTCAGTCGAGTGCTCTGCGCCGCGGATATGATCTGTTAGGGCTGCAATGCCCGAACCAAAAGCGATGACCTGGTTGCGATGATGCGTTGCGGCGAAAAGATAGATATGACCATTGTCGTCTACGTAGCCGAAGCCGTCGTCCGGATAGGGGCCGCTGTGCCAATCGCCGTCGTCTAACGCATTGCTTGAGGCCTCCAATCCACACGCGGGACAGCGTGCTTGAGCTCCTTGGCCTGAATCTGGCCATATCCAGGGGTAGAATCCGTGATGAGCAAAAATGGCCTTGCCACAGCGCGGGCAACCCTGCGTCACGTTGACGTAGTGTGCCTGGGGTCGCTCTGCAGGAGGCAGGCCGTGCCAGAGTGCGTGATAGTCGCAGCTGAGCCACCAGTCTAGCGCGGGATTGGCTTTGCGCGTCCGAGGCAGGTCCTGCAGCGTTTGTCGCGTCTTACTCGAGGTCCACGGTTGCCCGAGCGGCCAGCGCCGCGGCCATTGTTCCCCATTGTACTCATGAGGTGTTCGGAGACCATTTAGATCACATACTCTAATGGATTGACTGTGCGTTGCGGCGCCCTGCTGGGCCGAGAGTGTGTAGAGGCCGACCTGTTCGGGCGCACGCAAGTAGAAGTAGTGAGCTCCGTCTGCTGCGGAGTAGCGTTGGTGCTCTAGAGAAAAGCCCCGATACGAGAGCTCGACGTCTCCTTTGGATACAACAGGTAAACGGAAAGAGCGCCCCGTCATAATGAGGCGTGGAGACCATGGAATACGTATCGAGTGCATGAAAAAAGGGGCTAGAAACCGAAAGTCCAGCCGACAAAGGGGAAGCCCGGAGAAAAGCTGTTGTTCCAACTGTCGACGACTTCCCGATGGATAATGAATCCAAGGTCTAGGCTATTTCTTCCGCCGCGATACCACCGTACTCCGTAGAGTAGTAGATGCAAATCGGATGGATCTTGGGTCAGGATCCAGGACTCAAACATCATCGTCCACGACGGGGCGAATTGACGCATCGCGTTCAGGCTAAGGAGCGGCGACTGTTCCACCTCGCCACCGCCGAAAGCCCACCCTAGGCCGACGGTGAGGTTGCGTTTTTCATCTCCCCACGTGCTCAGTCCGTAGCCGATCCCCAGCGGACTTCCATCGACATACCCCAGCATCAAACCACCGCCGGTGCTCCAATCTTCGGCCATTTTTACGCCAAATTTGGGCGTTAGGAAAAACGGTTGGCCGAAAATGGTCGTAGAAAAGCCGATGGACCCGCGGTCGGCAATGCCGTAGTTGGCCGACCACGCCGCCAGCCAATGCGTTTGTATATAGCCACTGCTCTTCTCCAGTGGAAAAGCGGTCGGGGCAAAAAAGTAGCGAGAATAGTGCGTATTGATTCCCGTTGCAGAATCCGGTTCGCCCTGTGCATGGCCTGTTAGCGTAAAGAGCAGTGCAACTGCGAGTAGAGCACTCAGCTTTGTAGGCATATTAGATCTCTTTCTTTTGAGTGAGAAAGTGATGGATGCGCGCTGCAACGGAATCACTTTCTACGCTGCGGTCACTGTCCGTGCTACAAGTCATTTATCGTCCCATCGAGTGGGCCCGGCGATGGCCCGGCCGTGCGCGTCTCGAGTGCATACACCTGATCTTTAGTGGCAATATACAGCGTGCTGAGATTTGGACCGCCAAACGTGCAGTCCGTGGGCTGGTCTGGCAGTTGCACGACGCCTAGCAGTGCACCGGTCTGGTCAAATACCTGCAGGCCTACCCGATTCACGAGAAATAGGCGTCCGTCTCGGTCTGTGGTTAGGCCGCTGACCGTGTGCTGCATGGGGTCGGGACGCGCACGGCCGTATTTGCCATCTGCCATAAAGACTTCGGCAAAGGAGCTGCCCAAGCGCGGGTGCTCGTCTGTTGAAAAGGCAAGCCTGTATACTGCTAATGTGCTATCGGCCGTCCACAGCATCGATTGGTGTGTTGTACTCAGAGCACCGGCTCCAGCTATGGGCAAGCTAAAAGTCTGTTCCTCTCCGTCTGCGCGTCGATACACCAGCGTTCTCTTGTCGTCTTTCTCCGTGTGTTCGTATAGGACTCCGCCCTCGCCGTCACCGACCAATTCATTCACGTTTTTCTCACTGAATGTTTCGATCTTTTGTATATCGTTGTCATCTACATTCCATATGGACAGCTGTCCATCCCCAGCCACGGCCAGCAGGCCCTGTCCCAAAGCGGCGACCCGACTGACAGCCTGCTTGTCGTCTACCATTTCCCAGATACCCTCCGCGCGCATGACCCGTAGGCCTTCCGCGGAGCCAAAGTACAGCGCACCGTCTTGCCAGGCGACTCCGGTCATGGAGGCTCCCCAGCCGCGAGAGCCCATGCGTTCGTCGAGCAGCGCTACGGGACGCGCTTCTGCGGGGATCACGGCGTGGAATGTAGTCTGTCGGTCGAGTAGCTGATGAGAAAAATCGGTGCGAGGAAGGCCAAAGATACAGAGCATAGCGTGCATGCCTACTGCGGCAATAATGGACAGCGATGGCCGCCGGCGAATGAGATACTCGCTTATGAGATAGCTTACTACGAGTGCGGGTATACCGGCCGTAATAAACTTTATGAAGGGAGATACTTCCCAAGAGAAATTCATCAGGCGGAAAACCAAGACCACGGGATATTGCACGAGATACACGTTGTATGAATTGGCGGCAAAGCGTTCGTTGATCTGGGACGGGGTGTTCATGTAGTGATGGATAAGGGAGGTAAATCCCAACACGGACAGCAGATTGACGAGCACGGCAGCGGCTGAGCCGAATAGCATGAGAAGCGGCGAATCCGTGCCAAGTTGGAAAAATACCGCGCCTGCGCTTAGCGCGGCCGCTAGTAGAAAGAGGGCGATAAACCCAACGGTTTTCCATCCGGGTGCCTGTCCGTTTTCATACCATCCACGCGCGTGAGCATATACGCCGAGTGCATATACGGAACCGTAGAGCGTTACGTCGAGCGCGCTCACCTTGAAGAAGAAGGCGAAGGTGCCACTGGGTAGATCGAGTCTGTTAGAAAGGGCGAAACCGACGATGGCTACAAGGGCCGTCAGG
>CALDFW010000140.1 GCA_937942165.1 uncultured bacterium
TGGGTTTTTTCTGCGGGGTCTGCGCCCAGCGTATCCGGTGGCTGCATGCGCTGTCGCCTCTCAAACTCGCTCTTGCGCTCTGCGACGAGCGCGCGCTGGTCGGCTGGATGCGCCGCCGTAGCTAAGGCGCGCAGTTCAGCCAGAGAAAAATGAAAGACGTCGTCGGATACGTCGACCGCGTTTTGGTCGACCAGGTCTTGGCCGACGGCGTCTATGGCCTCGCGCGCCGTGCCGCCGCTGCACTGTTCCATGTAATAGTTGTGGTCTTCTAGGAAGCGCACGTGCAGCTGTCCGCGCAGCAGCGCGCCCTCAAAGCGCGTTCGCTGCTCGGTATCTCTGGCAAACTGGCGCCGCAGGCGTCGCGTCGCGTTGTAGCGCTCTCTGCGCGCCTTGTGCTCGAACCCGTCGAGTGCATCGAGGTCTTGCTCTGCATAGGTGGCGATTATGTCGAGGGGAACGCGTGGATCCATATTCCAAGTTGGCGTCTGGAAGCCACTGCTCGATCCATAGCCGCGGCCGCTGCGCAGTCCGTGCGTTTTTAACATGGCCCTGAAGCGGGTTTGGAAATGCCGTCCCGCTGGCCAAGTTGCAGGCCGATCCAGTGCATCAAATCGTCTCTCTCGAAAAAGTGTGTGCAGGGTGGAATCAGATTGAACGATACGCGCCAGCTTGCGCAGTTGGCCTACCAAGCGCGTCATGCGGTTGTCAATGGCCTGTAAGAATGTGTTGGCTTCGTGTTGCGGCCGGCCGGTCAACGCCTCGTATTCCTCGTGCCAGCCGGGTAGGGGTTCGGGTCGTCCCATAGACCAGTGTAGGTGTCCGGCTACGTAGCCGAGCATCCGCAGGCAGGACTCGAGATAGGATACGCGATCGGCTGGGCCCTTAGCCCGGCGGCGCTGCGTTCTGAGTTCGGCGAGTCTATTTTCTATAATCTCGCGCTGCACCGCTTCAAAATACGTCGTGCCGCGGTCCGTGCAGGCGTCTACGCGCTCCGTTTGCGCGGCGTGGCGGCGAGCCAGCTCATCGGGCTCAACCTCCGGGGCCCGCGTATACATATAGCCGTTGCACAGGTGGTAAAGGTGCTTTGCCGTCATGCGAGATCCGACCTCTTTGTAGCAGGCGCGCGCATGGGCCATGTACTCTACCATATAGTCCTGCTCTAAGCGCGTAAACGGTCCCCGCCCCTTTGTCCAACAGTGCGTTGTATCTAAGCCTTCTTCCCACGGCTCATCCGGCTCGGCGATCTCGTCTACGGTGGTAATGGGTCGTGCCTGCAGTATGTGGATGGCCTCGTCTACGGCGAACTCGATGTCCTGTGCGGCGGAGAAGAGCGCTTCAATGCGCATGCCCAGCCCGGTGAGCTCGGCGATGTGCTTCGGCTGGAGCGAAGGCGCACTTCGCCTCTCCTCATCTACCGCTGCAACTGCAATACCTCCTTCGGCCTGCGTTTCGACACGCTGGTGCTTGTCTGCAATCTCGGCAGAGAGCACGGTGCCGTCCGTCGGTGAGACTACCCAGTGATCGGTTGGTGCGCGGCCGGAAACCACGCCTTCGCCCTGACCGAGAGCGGCAGAGATCACGCAGCGTTTGGCGCCGCTTTGCGGGTCGCGCGTGAAAAGAACCCCCGACGAGCGAGAAGAGATCTGCCGCTGCACGACGACGGCCATAGCGCATCCGTCTTCGGGAATGTGATGTCGCCTGCGATAGGCCTGAGCGTGGGATGAAAAATGCGAGACCCAAACGCGACCTATACCGTCTATTAGTCCATTCAGATGGACCAGGTTGAGCGCCGTATCATACTGGCCGGCAAAGCTCGCTTCGGCTCCATCTTCGGCCGTTGAGGAAGATCGGGCTGAAACCGCTCGACTGCCCAGCGCGGTGTGGGCCTTCCGCAGCGCGTCGAGCCAAGGTTCGGATAGGGCTCCGTCGCGCAGCGCGCCAGCGGCGATTTGAGCTGCGTCGGAATGCTCCTCTCTCAGTGCGTTCAGCGCTTGCCTGGGCAGTGTGTTCACCATTGCGCGGAACGCCTCCGTCGGCAGGATAAAGGCGTCTGGTACGGGGAGGCCAGCCTGCTTCATACGGGCTAGGGCGGCTCCCTTGGCGCCGCTGACGGCGGGCTCGGTGGCTTCGGAGTCTGTGAGAAAAAGAATGGGACCGGCCAACGCGACTAGTCCTGTTCGGGGCGGGCGGGGTTTGCCCAGTGGTCTTCGGGGTCACTGCCCGCTACAACGACTCCCTTTAGATGCCAACCCTGCATGGCGCGCACGTCGGCCGCACAGTAGCGGAGGGTCAGGCCGCAGCGCCTGCGGTCTGAGTCATTGGCTTCGGAGCCGTGTAAGAGCATGTCCGAGTGCATGGAAATCTCGCCAGCCTGTAGCTCGACGTTTACTGGATCTCCATACTCTTCGGCATTGGGCACCGTCTGAAAGAGCACGTTGTTCTCGTCCTCTTCGCTCAGGTGATAGGTCATGTGTCCGTGTCGGTGTGTGCCGGGTATAAAGCGCATGCAGGCATTTTCTGTATCCGCGTCGTCAATGGCCAGCCAGACCGTCACCGTTTTGGAGGGGGACATGGGCCAATAGGACGCGTCCTGATGCCAAGATACGCGCTTGCCGTCGTGCGGCATCTTGCAGAAAAAGTGCGAACCCCAGCCGATTACGTCTGGGCCGAGAATGTCTTTCACGTGGGCGACGATGCGCTCGTCGTTGAGCAAATCCCATACGCGTCCGTAGTGCACGTGCGCGGTGGATATCGAGTAGGAATCGCCGCCGGATTTGAGGATGCGCGCCAAAAGATCGTCAAAATAGGCGCGTATGGCAGCTGTTTCTTCGCTGCTGAAGATGCGCATGCCCTTGATATAGCCATCGTGATTATATGCCTCTACCTGCTCAGATGAGAGCGTGTGTGTCCGGCTCGGATCGCTAGGGTGAAAGTGAAGGTCGCGCGGTATCTTGTCGATTTCTACGTCTTCGTAGCGGGTTATTGTATCGTCGTCCATAAACGCTTCCAATTGCTGTGGGTGTGCGGGTGTGAGGGAGGAAAATAAGTCGCATAATGGGTGTGGCCAAGTAGGTTGGCCTGCGGCCACAGAACGCGCTGGCCAAGAGTTGTATTGTACTGCAGTTCTTGTCAGATTAGACGTTGATTAAGGTTGGTCACACGTAAATAATCAATGGGGGGAATATGACAGACTACGCGCTGAGCGCAGCGCAGGTTGCGCAATACGAGGAAGATGGTTTTCTGATACTGCCCGATTTTTTCCCTCGCCGGGATATGGACCAAATGCTGGCGATCGCGCGCGCAGACCAAGCGCTGCAAGACAATGCCAACGATCGGCTAGACAGCACGGGCAAGGTGAGTCGTCTCTCGCTGCGCCATGACCTACCGGCCAGCGTGTACAGCGCCTACGCGCGTCATCGCGCCATTGTCGAGCCCATGGAACAGCTCATAGGCGACGAGGTCTTTCACTACCATCACAAGATGATGCTCAAAGAACCCCGAGTGGGTGGAGCGTGGGAATGGCATCAGGACTACGGCTATTGGTACGCCAACTTCCTGCGCGCCGATATGGCTTCGTGCATGATCGCCGTCGATCGGGCTAGTCGCGAAAATGGCTGTCTGCAGGTGCTCAAGGGATCGCATAAACTCGGGCGTATAGAACACGGTAAGTCGGGTGATCAGACCGGTGCCGACATGGAGCGCGTGCGCCACGCAGAACGGCAATTGGAGCGCGTGTACTGCGAGATGGAGCCGGGCACGGTGCTGTTTTTTCACAGCAATTTGCTGCATCGCTCGGATCCCAACGAAAGCGACTATTCGCGCTGGGCGCTTATCTGCTGTTACAGTGCGGCGTCTAATCCGACGTTTCAGGCCGCGGCCAAGAGCGGCCACTACGAAGCATTAGAGCGCTGGAACGCGGAGCAGGTGGGGGTCGCTGCACGGGAGCACTGGAACGAGGTCTGTGGCTAATATGGATATGCTAAGACAGCCGGTGGAGGGCCCCAGCGTTTGGACGGGCGCAGACCTAGAGCGCGATCGGTCGTGGACCTATGCGCTGAGCCACGAGCAGGTGGCCGACTTGGATCGCGCACTGTGCGAGGTGAAGCGGCGCGGTCTGGATCTAGCTGAAATTACCCGCGCTGACTTTCCTCTACCTTCATTAGAAGATGACCTGGCGCGCCTTTTGAGCGAGCTGCGCGACGGCAGGGGGTTTGCCGCCGTGCGCGGTTTTCCCGTGGACGGATACGCGCTGGAAGACGTCGAGAAAATGTACTGGGGGCTTTGCACGCATTTGGGCACGGGCGTTACCCAAAACAGCGAGGCGGGCCTGATTCACTGCGTGACCGACGGCCAGCGGAGGCCGCAGATGGGCACGCGCGGCGTGGGAAACCCCGGACCGGTCGGCCTACACATCGACTTAGCCGACTGCGTGGCGCTCTGCTGCGTGCGTCAGGCTCCGGACGATCCATTTAGCACGGTGGCATCGGCGATGCACATTTACAATGAGATTTTGTGCCAGCACCCCGAGTGGCTACCTCAGTTATACGAGGGCTTCGTGTGGACGCGGCGTTCAGAGCAAAACAGCGACGAACCCCCCGTTTCTAACTATAAAGTTCCGGCTTATAGCTATGCGCAAGGCGTGCTCACGTGTCGCTTTAATGCCGGCTGGTCACGCACGGGCATGCAGGAGTTGGATCAGGCACTCACAGGGGAAGAGGAAGAGATCTTTCGCTTTATACAAAAGGTTGCTTCTGAGCACTGTTTCCGCTTCCCGCTGCATCCCGGCGATATCGCTTTCTGCAATAATTACACCGTATTCCACGGCCGTGCGGGCCACGATCCCGTCGAGGAAGAAGAGCGCAAGCGGCTCTTGTTGCGCATTTGGATGGACTTGGAAAACGTGCGGCCCTTTTCCGATGAGGGGTTGGTCCGCTATGGAACGATTCGCTACGGCAGGCTGGGATGGACGGCGTCTGACCTGCTTTCGGGACGCTATAGAGAAGGTCATCGGCTGCGCGCCGACGGCGTGCCGGAAGCGTCCGCCTGATCGCAGGGCCCAAAAATTGCACTGGGAGCATATGAGATGAGAAGTAATTTGATGGTGCTATGCGCTGCAGTCCTGACCCTTTCGCACGCTGAGACCCGTGCGGGCGCGCCGTCGGACGAACCGGCTAGAGCATGGCGTAACGTTCTATACGATCCTACTCACTATGACGATGAAATGCGCGCGATCGATGCCATGGTCAACCGCGATACGATCGAACCGTGGGCGCACCACGTGCGGGCGCTGATATCGCGCTTTGATGCCGTTTCGCACTACAAGGCCGAGGAGAATATGGCCCTGCTGATACGGGCAATCGGAGAGCAAACCTATCCCGGTTACCCAGCGGTTGATGTGCTGACGCGCAGCTGGCAGGTCGACGAAGATCGTCGTCGCCACTTTGCCGACTGGGCGCGCGTTCTGGCAGAGTGGGCGGCTGGTCAGCCCATTGGACAAGAGCATATGATAGATGGCGAAACGCGGTCGCTGAGTTTGATTCTGGGAGAGCGAACAGACGAAAAAGCGTGGCTGGCCGCTAGCCTGAGCAAAACGCTGCGCAGCTTTGTCGAAACGCCCGCTGAGCGCGTCCAACGTCTCGAAGCGGAGACCTTTGTGCGCGGCGTTTACCGCGCAGCGCTGGGGCGTGATCCATCGGGTGATGATCTGTCGTTTCGCCTGCGCGAGCTAGAAATGGGCAAGCGTCGCGGCGAACTCATAGAAGAAGTGTACGGTTCAGAGGAGGCGGCCAATCGCCGTCTCTACCAAATCCTTGAACGCTCGGAAAATGAATAAGTGTCCGAGTGAATAGACGGGAATCGCAGCGCGTTAATAGCTGACGGCTACGGTGCGCACCAAGTGGTAAGGTGAAGCGTCCCCGTCGACGTGCAGACGGAAAAGGTAGAGTCCAGGCCGCACGCGTTGCCCGCTCTTGTCGCGTCCGTCCCAAGATAGCTGGTAGCGACCGGCTACTCCACTTCCCGCGCGCACGGTGCGTACGAGACGACCTTGGAGGTCGTGTATGGTCGCGCGAATGGGACGCGGGTTGAGAAGCTTGAGCACGTCAAACTGGATGGAGAGCGCATCGTTGATGCCATCGCCGTTGGGAGTAAATGCGCCCGATAAGCGCAGGCCGGAAACAAGGGTATCGTCAACGGGCAGCGTCACGACGTTTCCGCTCCCTTGCTCGGCAGGTAGGGCATCTCCCGAGTCGACCTGTTGCCGCGTGGTGCCCGTCCCGACCTCTCGCTCGAGGAACGCGCGAAAACGAGTATTGTTTTGGTAGATCGTTGCCTCAAAGTCGACCGCCAGAAGTGCTTCGCTGCGCACGGCCTCCCCTAAATGTAGGCGAAAGCCGCCGGGTAGTTCGGTTACTGTGGCGTCGGTTGGTGCACCGTCTATGCGCAGTTGGGTAAAGCGCATGGGCACGGAGGACTCGACGGCGATCCGCCCAAAGCCCTGGCTCGTTGCCCGCATGCGCGGCTGCAGGTAGTAGGTGAATTCGGTCGGCTGTCCAGCTTCGACCCGCAGCGGCTGAACTTCACCCAGGGCCGTATTTGCCAGCGGACGCGTATACTGAATGCTGAGCTCGGAGAGGGCGGCGCGTGCCTGCGGGCTGTCGGAAAGGAGCTCTAATTCTAGCTGCACGTAGCGTCGCGGCGACGGGGAGCGGAAGAGGCTGCCCGGTTCGGTATAGGCTTCGCTCCACGGGCTCCATCCACTGCCGGGTTTTAACGTCGTTTCGACGGGTCCGCGAAACGAGGCGATGAGCTTGTCATAGCGTTTTTGCGTCACCTCTTTGCCGTTTTTGTCGAAAAAACGCTTTTCTTCGAGCACCTCGTTTCCGCTGCGACTGCGCACGAGCATGCGCGCTCCAGGAGGTATGTCGGCTTGCCAATCGAGTGCGGTTACGTTCCAGTCAGCAGCTAGGTCAAGGATGGGAGAATGCAGCACGACGCGGGCCGGATAGCCGGTGCCATAGACCTGAAACTCGCTCACCAAACCAAGGCCGTCGAGGCGCACGCTGCTGGCGCTGAGGCCGCCGCCGATAATGTTACCGCCCTCGCTTGTCGGGTAGAACAGGCGCACGTAGCGCGCGGCGATCGGATCAAACACGTGGTGAAAATTACGTCGCGTTAGCAGATTCTTTATGTCGGTCGGAACGGTGATAAGCTCACGCCACGCCAGCGAGCCATCAGGCGCCAGCGAACCGTCGGAATGGAGCACTTTATACGAGAGGAAGTTGGCATAGAAATGGCGCAGGCGCGGCGGAACCCCCAGCGGTTCGCCCAGCAGCCACAGCGAGTCAATGCGATACGTCGCGCCCAAGTCAATGCGATAATCGCCAAAGGTCTCGCTGCCTCCGCTCGAACCCTTGGCGAGCGGATTGACGCGCCACATAGTAGACAGATCGCCGTCAAACATAACCGTTGGCGTTCCGGCAATGGCGACGATGGCGGCCTCTACGTCCACGCTGCCGCCGCGCTTTACCAGGTCGAGTGCGATATTGTCTCCGTAGGCACTCATCTCCATCTCGAGCAGACGCGGTATGCCCTCGGACGCGCGATCTGCCTCAATGCGGACGACGCGGACAAGTCTATTCGCCAGATCAACGGTAAGTTCGTGTGCGCTGTTGAATGCAAACCGTTCGCTGTGGCTGTAAATTAAGGTGCCTTCGACAACGACGTTTGCGCTGTTGATAAAGCGTTCGCCTTTGGAGAGGGATAGCGTAAAGAACGACAGCGGGGCGCTGTCCGGATCAAAGGAGAGCCGGAGCTGCCCAACGGGCAGGACCTGACCCAGGTCGATCTCCACCCACCAGTCCTGCGGATCTGCGGTGCGTGGACTCCAGCCGGTTTGCCGGTCGCCGTCAAAGAGGGCTCCGACTTGGGAGAGTGCATCTCCGGCTCCGCGCACAGTTGCGCGCGCTAGCGGATTGATGTTCTTGCGTAAGGAGACCGGCTGGAGCTGTCCATTAGATACGGTGAGTGCGCCGCTGGGGTACGACCACAGCGTCTGGATTTGGTCTGGTGTGATGATGAGTTGCTCTGCGCAGAGCGGTCTAACGGAGCAGAAAGCAACGAGAGCAAAAAGTGCGAGCCGTGCGTAGAGTGTGAACATTTCGCTAATATACGTTGGCGTTTGAGGGCCTCCAAGGGCTTTGTCCAGCGGTTTATGAAGGTCCATTTTATCGCGGGTTAGTTGCCCTATAAGGACGGCGTAGATGATTGCTGTACATGGTGGGTTGGAAATATGAGAGACTTTATTCTTAGAGCACGCAAAGGCCCCTCAACGCCTGATTTTTCGCCGGACGATTTGCCCGGCGCAGGCCACTTGGAAATTGTCTGTCACTGCATTGTAAACGCGCTGTTCTACGCTCTACAGCTGCGCGATGACGTGCGCGTCCACATTGCCTTGGACGGGCCTGCTGCGCCGCCCAAAGTCGTGCGCATTGAGAGCGACGGACTTGGATCACTCGACGGGTTTGATGAAAGAGCACTCGCCGCGGTGCTTGGCCAGGCGCTGGCAGATGGTCTCGGTCTGCAATTAGACGAGGAGATCGAGTCGCGGCCGGGCGTTTTTGTCGCCAAGCGCAGCTTTGAATCCCTCGTTCGCCAGCAGTGCGAATCCGGCGACGTGTACCTCCTACAAAAGCGCGGCACGGACGTGCGCGAAGTGGCGTTTGCCGAGCGCTCGACCTTTGTTTTTTCAGACCACCTGTCGATGCCTAAAAAAGCGGACAAGTTTCTCCTGCGGCTCGGCGCGCGTGCGCTGAGCGTGGGACCCAAGATGCTATTTGCCTCTCAGTGCATCACGTTAGTGCACAACGAGCTGGATCGACAGAACCGGCCCTAATTGCTTGCTCGTCCGCGGAGCGTAGCCTATTTTTCTCGCCTATGATACGATCCCTATACTCGAGCGCGATGGGGCTGCGCCATCAGCAGCACCGCCTGCATGCGTCCGCGCACAACACGGCCAACGCGGGAGTCGACCAAGCGGAGGCCGTGCGCCTGCGCACGGGCGGCGTGCAGCGCGAGGACGGAGGCGTGCAGACGCAGACGCTGCAGGCTGCATCGACGGATGCGCTGCGCGAAGCCGTTGTGCACATCGATTCCGCCCAGTCCTTTGCCGCCCAAGCGCGGGTAGTGCATACGCAAGACGACTTGCTCGGTACCCTCCTAGACTTAGAAGTGTAAGCGCTGTTTTCCATGTTTGAAAAACGTCTGACGCTGCTCATTATACCCGAAGAAGGTGAGAAGACGCATGAATTTAAAGTGCCTCGCGCCGTCTTGTGGGCGGTGGGGCTGTGCCTGCTGTGCGGCACTGGGCTGATTGCAGTGGGCATGTACAGCTTCGCCCAGTCCCGCGACTTGGAAAAGTCTGTCGTGCAGCTGCAGCGCGAAAAGCTGCTGCTCGAAGCGGAAGTAGAACAGATTGATCAGCTTGAACAGGTGCTGCTGCGCCTGCAGCGCAGCAACGAGCAGCTGCGCGCTATTTTAGGGGATTGGGACGAGGGAGAGGCCCAAGGCAATGCGACCGGCTCTGGTGAACCCTTTATTTCGGCACAGAGACGCCTCAATTGGGGGTATGTAGAATCGGTGCCGACGGCTTGGCCGCTAGCCGGTCCGCTGCTGCGCTCGTTTAGTCCGGCGTTTCCAGCGGTGGTTATTGCCGCAGTCGAAGGCAGTCCGGTCTGTGCCAGTGCGAGTGGGACCGTGGTGCGCGCCGGCTACGATACCCTTCTGGGCCAGTTGATCATTATCGATCACGGGAACGGCATTGAGACCCACTATGGGTATAACAGCGCACTCTTTGTCTCTGAGGGAGAGCACATCTTAAAGGGACAGCATATCGCCCATTCAGGCCGCGGGGGCCGTGCACCCTACGAAGGGCTGTACTATGCAGTGAGGGAGGGGCGCGCGTTCCGCGATCCCATTTACTATCGGCTGTGGCTCTAGTCGGTACGGCGTTTGGGGACCGCATTCGAATGACCTAGCGGGCGAATGGTACCGACAGTACGCAAAAAAGGGCGCCGCTCTGTGAGCAGCGCCCTTTTTCTTATAGCTTGAGGTATGGGTTTACATCATGCCGCCCATGCCACCCATGCCGCCCATACCGCCACCGCCGTACATATCGCCGCCGGGAGGGCCACCGGCTGCCGGAGCGGGTTTCTCTGGAAGTTCGGCGATCAGCGCCTCGGTCGTCAGCAGCAGCGAGGCAATGCTGGCACCGTTTTCGAGCGCAGTGCGCGAAACCTTGGCTGGGTCGACGACGCCGGCCTTGACCAAGTCTTCGTACACTTCCGTGCGGGCGTTGAATCCCTGCGCGCCTTTGGAATCGGCGACCTTGCGGACGACGATTGCACCTTCGATGCCGGCGTTGGCCGAAATCTGGCGCAGCGGCTCTTCGAGCGCGCGGTGAATGATCTGTGCGCCAACG
>CALDFW010000141.1 GCA_937942165.1 uncultured bacterium
TCTAACGTGGCAAGCGGCGTATACTTTTACCGGTTGCGCTCGAATAGCGTGGATAAGTCGGGTTCGCTGGCGGTAATTCGGCGGTAATAGTTGAGAAAATGAATAAGCGTCGGCGTAGTAAACAGAGTCGTCTCGATGCAAATATGCGCATGCTCAATCGATTAATTTTGGGCGGCGTAGCGGTCTTTGTGCCGCTGTATCTCATCGTGCGGTTTACCGGTGGAGAGGCGAAAAAGATTGAAAATATCGGCCAAGTATTTAGCCACATCAAAGAGCCTATTGTCTGGAGCGTACCAGAAAGAGGGGTGCAGTATCTCACGTATTTCCAAGGTGCGCCGGACGAGGGTAATAAATTTGTCTTAATAGAAGTTCAAATGAAGGCGCGCATGCGGATAGGTTTTCCCGTTGTTCCGCGCTGTTTTAGACTCGTTGACGACCTGAATATCCGACATTATCCCCGTTCGCATTCCCCCTTTTTCATAGCGCATAGCGACTCGTTTTATATGGATAGCGACCAGGAATTTTCTGGCAAATTACTTTTTGAAATTCCCGCTAATAGAAAAGCGGAAAACCTGCTGTTCGATCGACATAAAGAATAGGAGCAAAATTCCATGCCTACTGTAGAAGAGATCCTGCACCAATGTACACAACGTTTAGAACGGTTGGGAGGCTACCTTTGACATCGATAGCAAGAAGGTACAGCTCTCGGCGTTAGAAGAGCAGATGGCAGGAGCCGATTTTTGGAACAATAGAAAACAGGCGGAACAAACCTCTCGTCAGGCTCGTATGCTCAAAGATTCCATCGTCTCTTGGGAAGACCTGCAAACACAGTTACAGGACCTGGTCGAACTGCATGAGATGGCCAGTGAAGAGAATGATACAGATACATTGGGTGAAATTGAAGCGGATTCAGAGCAGCTTGTCGTTTCCGTAGAAGGTCTCGAGTTTCGCACCATGCTCGATGGAGACGATGACGCGAAGAACGCCATTCTCGTTATCCATTCAGGCGCAGGAGGGACAGAAGCGGCTGATTGGGCAGAAATGCTGATGCGCATGTATACGCGTTGGACAGAACGCAATGATATGCAAAGCAGTATCATGGATATGCAACCGGGAGAAGAGGCCGGGGTCAAAGGGGTCACGATCGAAGTAAAAGGAGACTTCGCCTATGGCTATTTAAAAGCAGAGGCCGGAGTGCATCGATTGGTTCGTATATCGCCCTTTGATTCGAGCAGTCGGCGCCATACCTCGTTTGCTTCTGTATTTGTGTATCCGGAAGTGGACGATGATATCGAAGTAGATCTCAAAGATGAAGAGTTGAAAATAGAAGTATATCGTGCCGGTGGCGCGGGCGGGCAACACGTTAACAAAACCTCTTCTGCAGTACGCATTACGCATTTGCCCACTAATATTGTCGTGCAGTGCCAAAATGAACGCTCGCAGCTAAAAAATAAAGCGACCGCACTCAAGGTGCTGGCTGCGCGTGTATATCAGCATTTCAAGGACGAAGAAGACAAGAAGCTACAAGAGGTCGAAAGCTCAAAAAAGAGTATCGACTTTGGCAGTCAAATTCGCTCGTACGTATTCCATCCGTACAATTTGGTCAAAGACCATCGGACAAATCACGAAACTGGCAACGTGCAGGCCGTTATGGATGGCGATATAGATGCGTTTATGAAGTCGTTTCTCACGCAGGAATAGACGGTTGAATATTTCCCTATTTATCGCGCGTCGTTATCTGCGTTCCAAGCAGACAAGCGGTTTCGTCTCGGTCATCGCCTACATGGCCGTTGGCGGCGTCGTGCTGGGCGTTGCTGCGTTGGTCATCATCTTATCTGTGACCAATGGATTTTCTGGAGAGATAAAAAACCGACTTGTGGGCATGAATGCGCACATCAACATTCGTCGTTTTGACGGAGCTGCGATTAAAGAATATCGCGCATTGGTAGACCGGCTAAAAGAATGGCCCGAGGTAATTGGCGCAGCACCCGTTGTCGATAGCAAGGTGATCATTGTTTCCAAACGAGATTTTAGCCGAATAGATGGCATTCCGATCTGGGGTATTGACCCGACTACATTTCCAGCTGTTTCAGATCTGCCTGCCCATTTACAGTATGCCGAAGAAGGTGAAATCTTGCTGGGCAAAGTGCCCGATATGCAGAAGAAAGGCATTATCCTCGGGGAGCATCTAGCGCGGCGCCTTCAGGTAGGTCCCGGGTTTGACGTGTTACTCTTCACCATACGTAACTTGGATGTGGAAGAGGCTGTTATGGATGGGTTGACGCCTAAAACGTGGCCTTTCCTAGTGACTGACCACTTTGAGAGCGGCATGTATCAATACGATGACAACTACGCATTCATTCATATAGAGGATGCTCAGCGAATCCTGGGTCTTGGTGATGCTATCACGGATATTCATTTACACGTGCGAGATATATACGAGGCTCCTGCCATTCGTGCGGCGCTGGCAGAGGAGTTTGATTACCCTTACAGCGTAAGCGACTGGACGCAGCTCTTTCCCGAGTTTTTTCGCTGGATCGAGCTGGAGAAATGGGCGATTTTTATCGCCCTCAGTCTGATCGTGCTAGTGGCGGCTTTTAATATCATGTCGATTCTCGTGATGTCAGTTTTAATCAAAACGCCAGAGATTGGTATTCTACGAACCATGGGATGTACCGTTGGCGAGGTATATCGCACGTTTGTATACCAGGGCCTGATAATCGGTGGTGCCGGCACGACGTTAGGATGTTTGCTGGGTTTTATCGTTTGTTATGCGCAGCAGCGCTTTCAGCTGATTTCAATTCCCGGCGACGTATATCTGATCAATTCTCTACCTGTCGATATGAACGCAGTAGATTTCGTGTTAGTAGTTGCCGTTAGTATGACAATTTGTTTGCTGACTTCGGTCTATCCTGCGCGCAAAGCCGCGTCACTCATGCCGGTACAGGCGATTCGCTACCTAATGTGAACCTACATGTCGCATAACGAAAATACAGTTCTGGATGCGCGCGATATACGCAAGGACTATCCTTCTGGACAGGGGCAATTACGCGTTCTCAATGGGGTCAATTTACAGGTTCGGCGCGGTGAGTTGGTCGCTATTATGGGAGCCTCTGGTGCAGGCAAGAGCACGCTGTTGCACATCTTGGGTATGCTTGAGGAGCCGACGTCTGGTCAGTTGGTCGTGTACGACACAGATGTTGCCTCCCTAGATGAGGTGTCTTTGGCTCGCTTTCGCAATCGTCATATTGGTTTTGTTTTTCAGCATCATCATTTGTTGCCCGAGTTTACCGCCCTAGAAAATGCCATGATGCCAGCGCTGATTGCTCGGCAGGGCGACGCGATGCGTGGTGCTGCAATCGACTTGCTGAGCGCGGTGGGCTTAAAAGATAGGATGGATCATCGTCCCGGCGAGCTGTCCGGCGGAGAGTGTCAGCGCGTAGCTATGGTGCGAGCCTTGATCATGCAGCCTAAAGTCGTGCTGGCCGATGAGCCTTCGGGCAATTTAGATGAGGCAGCCAGCGCTGCGTTACATGAGCTCTTACGCGATATTGCCCAGCGTAACCAACAGGCTTTTCTGGTCATGACACACGATGAGCGCCTGGCGTCTAGTATGGACCGCAGAGGGTATTTGGAGTCGGGTGTCTTACATCTGGAGGATTAGTCTATGAAATGCGAGATATGCCATAAAAATGATGCGACAACGGCGTATACGCACATAGTGGACGATACGAAAAAAACGCTGCTCTTATGCGCTAGTTGTGTTCCTCAAAATGAGGAAAAGAAAAAAGCCGTCCCTCGTCCGAAAGAAGACGAGAGTACCCAAAGTGTGCCCGAACTGATTAAAAAAGTAAAAGTTGAATTCAATACTGCTGGGCCTTCTGAATCAACAGAAAATACTGTGTGCCAGGGATGTAGCATGACCTACAAACAGTTCAAGAAAGTCGGACGCTTGGGATGTCATCAGTGTTATACCTCGTTTGCGCCGCAGTTGGAACGCTTACTCAAGCGTATACACGGAGCCGAAGCACATTGCGGTAAAGATTTGGTAGAAGTTGGGACTGTTCCGTCGCCTCAAAAAGCGCTTGAGCAGCTGCGTAGTGAGCTCAAAGATGCGGTAGATCGTGAAGAGTTTGAGCGGGCCGCTCAGATCCGTGATCAAATTCGTGGGATTGAGGTAGACGCTGAGGGGAGATCTTTGCGTTGAATATCAGCGAACTTACCGCGAATCATGCACAGTGGTTAAACGGTGCCGAAGACCGCCATGGAATTGTGGTAAGCTGTCGTGCACGCTTGGCGCGCAATCTCTCTGCGCTGCCGTTTGCTCCCAAGGCGACAGTTGAGGATCAAGAGCAGGTCATTGAACAAGTCTTAACGGCAGCGCAGCGCGGACATCTTATGAACAGTGCTTCGTTTTTTCGCATGGATGCGCTGCGAGAGAATGAACGCAGGCTGCTTGTTGAACGTCATTTAGTGAGTCCAGCGCTAGCCGAGAGTAAAGGGCAGCGAGGTCTGCTGTTTAGTAGAGATGAGTCGTTGAGCATAATGATCAATGAGGAAGACCATCTGCGTTTACAGGCAATCCTGCCGGGTTTGCAGGCGGAGAATGCTTGGGCTGCCGTAAATGCACTTGATGATGAACTGGGTGCGTCGGTCGCATATGCGCACTCGGATAAGTGGGGATTTCTGACCGCGTGTCCAACCAACGTGGGTACGGGACTGCGTCTGTCCATTTTGATTCACCTGCCTGCGCTGGTACTGACAGAGGATATGGAGCGCGTGACGCGGGGTCTAACCGAAATGGCGTTTACTGTCCGCGGTTTTTACGGCGAGGGGACGCATCCCGTTGGCAACCTGTTTCAGGTGTCCAATCAGTCCACGTTAGGAGTTGAAGAAGATAGGATTGTCGAGAAGCTAACTGCGATTACGCAGCAGATTATAGCGTGTGAGAAAGATGCTCAAGATGCGCTATTAAAAGAAGCGCGTGCCCAAGTTGAAGACAAGGTTTGGCGCGCCTACGGACTGCTTTCGCATGCTCGCGTCTTGAGCAGTCAAGAGTTTATGAATCTGCTTTCTGCGGTGCGCTTGGGATACAGCTTGGATTTGTTGAAGCAGCTAGATTCTGCCTTTATGAATCGTTTGATGATTGTAACGCAGCCTTCTCATTTACAAATGGAAAATGGGGGAGAAATCGCTGCGGAAGAGCGCGATATATACCGCGCCGAACGGGTGCGTTCACACTTTGCAACGCTGGCGTCTGAAGAGAGCGGGCAATCTTGACAACGATACCCCCTTTTGGTAGTTTCGACATGAGTTCAAGAAGTATTCTTTCCTCACAAATAACGATCGATTATTGCTCATAAAGCATACGCAGCTGCCTGCTCAGACAGGCAGCAGGGACCTTCGCTATGAATAATATGTTTACCGATGGCGTCAAGCGAGTAATGCAGCTGGCTCGGGAAGAATCCGCGCGCTTGGGGCATAATTATATCGGCACGGAACACCTGTTATTGGGAATCATAAAAGACGGTAAGGGCAAGGCCGTTACCGTCTTGACTAATTTGGGGCTGAGCTTAGAAACCGTTAAGCAGTCTGTTGAAGATTACGTGGCGACTTCTGGCGGGACTATGACTATCGGCGAAGTGCCTTTTACGCCCCGCGCCAAGCAAATATTAGAAGTGGCTGCAAACGAAGCCAAAGAGATGAAAACGCAGTTTGTCGACGTCGAACATTTGCTCCTAGCTCTGCTGAAGGACAAAGAGGGCGTTGCGGCCCAAATATTAGCCGCTTTTGGCGTGGATTACAAAGCCGCCATGGAAGAGACGCTAGCGGTTTTGGAGGGCAAGACGACGGGGCGGAAAGAAAAGGGGAAAAAGAGTAAAACCCCTTTCTTGGACCACTTTGGTCGAGATCTGACGCAGCTGGCTCGAGAAGGTAAGCTCGATCCTGTCATTGGCCGTCAAAAAGAAATTGAACGCGTGACCCAGATTCTGAGTCGCCGTAAAAAGAATAACCCCATCCTCATTGGTGATCCCGGCGTAGGCAAGACGGCAATCGTTGAAGGTCTTGCCCAGTGCATCATAGAGAAGCGCGTTCCGCAAATCCTGTTGGACAAACGCCTTGTAACGCTCGATATGGGGGGAGTTGTTGCTGGAACAAAGTATCGCGGTCAGTTTGAAGAGCGCATAAAAGCCGTGATGAATGAGCTACAGCAGAATACGGAAGTGATCATTTTCATCGACGAGCTTCACACCATTGTGGGTGCAGGTAGTGCCGAAGGCACGCTCGATGCTTCCAATATGTTCAAGCCGGCTCTTGCGCGCGGTGAGTTACAGTGCATCGGGGCCACAACGCTGGATGAATATCGAAAGCACATCGAGAAAGACGGTGCGCTTGAACGCCGTTTTCAAAACATTATGGTGGACCCGCCTTCGGTCGAAGATGCCATAGAGATCCTCAAGGGACTGCGGTCGAGCTATGAATCGCATCACCACGTGGAATTTTCTGATGACGTGGTTTCCTACGTAGTGCGTCAGTCGGACCGGTATATCAGTGACCGCTATTTGCCGGACAAGGCGATAGACGTCTTGGATGAGACGGGTTCGCGCGTGCACTTGGCGCGCCTCAGCCCTCCCGAGCGGATTAGCAAGCTTGAAGGCGAAATTCAAGATATCAACCGTCAGAAAAACGATGCGGCAGAGCGGCAGGATTTTGAAGAAGCTGTCATTCTGAGAGACAAAGCGCTACAACTGGGGGAAGATTTACAAAAGAGCCGTCAGGAGTGGGAAGAAAAAGTTCGCGATGAAGTCGTTCAGGTTAGCGAAGACGATATTGCCGAAGTGATCGCGAGTATGACCGGTATTCCGATCACTCGCTTGGCTAAGAGCGAGAGCGATCGACTGCTGGCCATGGAAAGTGAGATTAAAAAGAAGATTGTCGGTCAGGAGATGGCGATCACCGCGATCTCTCGCGCAATTCGTCGCAGTCGGGCCGGCTTGCAGGATCCACGTCGTCCTATCGGATCTTTCATCTTTCTAGGACCTACTGGCGTTGGTAAGACGGAGCTAGCTAAGCGCCTAGCTGAGTTTCTATTTGATGATGAAGAGGCGCTTATTTCGGTCGACATGTCGGAATACATGGAAAAATTCGCCGTTTCCCGTCTGATCGGTGCGCCTCCTGGCTATGTGGGTTTTGACGAAGGTGGCCAGCTGACGGAGAAAGTTCGTCGTCGCCCGTATTCGGTCATTCTGCTTGATGAGATAGAAAAGGCGCATCCCGACGTATTCAATATTTTGCTGCAGATCCTTGACGAAGGGCGTCTTACGGACAGCACTGGGCGCAAGGTAGATTTCAGCAATACGGTCTTGATCATGACGTCTAATATCGGAAGTCGCGATGTTGGAACGGGCGGCGTGCTTGGCTTTCAAAAGTCGGATGCAGATTCAATGCACGCGCTAATGGAAGGCAAGATCAACGACGCGCTGAAGAAGACGTTCAACCCTGAGTTTATCAACCGAGTCGATGATACAATCATCTTCCATGCCTTGATAAAAGAACATATCAACGAGATTATTGATATTACCCTCGATCAGTTTAAAAAGAGACTTGAAGGCCAAGATATTGGTATGCGGATTACGCCCGGCGCCAAGAACTTAATGGCGGACAAGGGGTTTGATATGGCTTTTGGTGCGCGTTATCTGAAGCGTACTGTGCAGAAGATGTTAGAGGATCCACTTGCCGAAGAGATTCTCAACGGCCACTTTGGTGCGGGTAGCCGCATTCGCGTGACCAAAAAAGGCGAGGAGTTGGTCTTTGATGAGGAACGCGGAGATTCGGAAGAGAAAGTCGAAGAAAAAAGGGAAACCGCCAGCTAAACTTGTGCGTTAAAGAAATAGATGTTTTTTATAGAGCCGCTTTATCGAGGTCGATAGAGCGGCTCTATACTTGTAAACAAGAGAGATTGGATTAAGATGGCGCGTATGTGGAAGACGCTCGGTGCATTTGTCCTTGGTCTATATATTGCGACGTATAGCGAGGCGCAGGAGGTCGTTGATGTAGAGGTTCGCGGTGAACTGCGCAAAGTCGCTGAATCGCTTATTCTAACGACGGTCGGGCTCGAACCTGGCATTGAGTTGTCCCAGGAGAACGTGCAGCAAGCTGTCCGGGATTTGCAAGGGCTCAACGTGTTTGAGGATATCCAAATTTGGGGTGACCCAGTTCCCGGTGGCATGAAGTTGATCATCGTAGTTGCAGAATATCCCTCATTAGAAGGGCTGCGATTTAAGGGGCATGAGCACGTAAAAGAAAAAGATATGCAAGAGGCTCTCGGGCTTGTTGTTGGTCAGGTTATAGCGCCCAAAGATTTGGTGCGTGGTGAGCAAAAAATCCTCGACTTGTACAAGGAGAAAGGCTATCTACGTGCTGAAGTAAAGGGACAAATGTTTGATGCAGAAGAAGAAGGCGAAGTCTATATCCAATACGACATACGCGAGGGTGAGAAGGTGCAGATTCGCGGTATTCGCCTCGTTCAGCATCACACAGACGGCACGATCGTTGACAGCGAGATGCTGCCCCCACGCAACCCGCGCCGTCCGGAGAAGTGGAAAGCGAAGGGGCCCATGCCACAGCAGTTGCGTGCGCTTATGGAAACCAAGACGAAACACTGGTGGCGCAAGGGAGAGTTTAACGGCGACACCTATGCAGAGGACAAAGAAAGGATCTTGGCGTATTACCGGAGCCTTGGTTTTCAGCAGGTCGGTGTGCTGCGCGATAGCGTGTATTACGATTCTACGAGAAAAGATCTTTACGTCGATTTGGAAATTGATGAGGGCTTGCAGTACCGCTTAGGTGGTATGTCCTTTGGTGGAAATACTATTATAGAAGGCGATAAGTTATCCGAGAAGCTGCGCATCGGCGAGGGAGACATATACGGTCTTTCAGGTGCTGAACTCGCTGAAATGGCGCGCTTTGCCTACTATGAGGAAGGATATCTCGATACCCGGGTAGTACCATCTGAGATTGTGCGCGGTGACACGGTTGACGTATCGCTACAAATATTTGAAGGTCAGCCGTGGACCATCCGTCGCGTGGACATTGCTGGTAATACCAAAACGCGTGAGAAGGTCATCCGTCGCGAGATCGAGCTTCGCCCCGGCGACGTATATCAACAAGATCTAGTTCAGGAGAGCCAGCGGCGTATTTTTATTCTCAATTACTTTAAAGATGTACAAATTCAGCCCGAGTATAGCCCCGTTGAAGGGGAGCGTCTGGTTGATTTGACATTTAATGTGGAAGAGCAGCCTACCGGTCAAGCTTCGATGGGTGCCGGCTATAGTGACCGAGACAAACTCGTCGGTCAGATAGGTCTGCGCATTCCCAACTTCCGTGGCAAGGGACAGAACGTAGATTTCAGCTGGGAATTTGGTACGCGCCGCGAGCAGTTTCTCGTCGGTTTCACCGAGCCGTGGTTCCTCGACACGCCGACGAGCCTATCGCTGCGCGTTTACACGCTTAACAACCAGTATTACGATCTCTACGATTTTCGTCGAAATTCGATTAGCTTGCGCGTTGGGCGTCGTCTAAAAAAACCCGCCTACTCGAGCGTGTCGATTGGATATAGGTTGGAGAGTGAGCGCTATACGGATTTTGGCGAAGACTTCGACTTATCGCTACTGGATAATAGCGTCTACGGTAACCGCTATGAGCCCATTACCACCAGTAGCTTCGAACTCGTTTTTTCTCGAGATACGCGGGATCAGGCTCAGTTTCCTACAAAAGGCTCGCAAATTTCCTACCGTCCCGAATTGGCGTCGTCGTTAGTTGCGGGTGACGTCGACTTTCACAAGCACGAAGTTTCCGTCAACTACTATCAGCCAAGTTGGTGGAAGTTTGTCTTTAGCCTCGAATCAAAAGTTGCGGTAGTAGACGGTTTTTCAGATTGGGATGACAACAATCTCTCGGTTTGGGAGCGCTTTTCTCCCGGGGGCGTTGATATGTGGGATGGCCAGGTCAGGGGGTATCCCGACCGTTCACTCGGCCCGCGTATCTCCGGCGTCCCGCTCGGGGGACGCTCGATGATTGTCGTCAATATGGAATACCGTTTTCCCATTGCCGAGCAGCAGGTGTACGGCATTCTTTTTGCCGATGCAGGAAATGCCTGGAATGACATTCCGGATCTAAACCCGCTTGACTTACGTCGTTCACTGGGCTTTGGATTCCGCGTTATGACGCCTATGCTCGGTCTAATAGGCTTCGACTTTGGCTACGGTTTTGACCGAAAAAAAGTTGATGGATCGGGGGCAGGATGGCATACACACTTCCAATTTGGTCCCCAGTTTTTCTAAGCGTTAAGCGGTCTTTTTTGTGCCCAGTCAACGGATGTGTTTCAAAAATGGCTGCGGAACCTTATTTTAATATGCTCGCCTAGTGAAATACAAAGAGGAGTTTCTATGAAACGCATCGCCCTTATGGCCCTGGCTCTTGTTTGCACGCTTGCACCTGTAGCTGGATGGGCTGAGATAAAGATTGGTTATATCGATTCGGAAGTGCTTAAAGAGCGTCTGCCCGAGTTCCGCGAGGCACAGCGGAAGTTAGATCAGCTGCGTCAAGACTACGAAAATCAGGCGAAGGATCGCGAAGCCAAGCTGATGAAGCTACAGGAAGACTTTCGCAAGCAGGAATTGCTGATGAGTGAAGCCCGTAAGGCAGAACTCCAGGCCGATTTTGAAGAGAAGGTTCGCCAATTGCAGGCCTTTACGCAGGAAAAGTTCGGTCCTGAAGGCGAGTTGATGCGGAAAAACATCGAACTATCAGAGCCCATTTTTAAAAAGATCAACGATGCGCTTAAAACGTTGGCTGAAGAAGAAGGATACGATTTCGTCTTTGATGCTGCCGCACCGAGCAGTGGTCTCGTTTTCGCTGGAGAGGATTACGACCTGACGGAAACGCTCTTAGAGTCGTTGGACGAGCAGCGCACGGAACAGGGCCAGTAGAGCGTATGGCATCCTCTGAGGAATTAGTGCCCCTGGACTTGGTGCAGATACAAGATATACTGCCCCATCGCTACCCTTTTCTTCTCGTAGATCGCGTCGTTGAGATGGAGCCTGGTAAGCGCGTTGTCGCGATAAAAAATGTGACCGCCAATGAACCGTTTTTTCAGGGGCACTTCCCGGGCTATCCCGTTATGCCTGGCGTATTAATCGTCGAGGCGCTTGCTCAGGCCGGCTGCGTTATGATGTTGCACAGTATGGAAGATCGGGCAAACAAGGTTCCATTCTTTGCGGGTATTGACGGTTGCCGGTTTCGTCGCCCGGTTGTTCCCGGTGACCAATTGAGGTTAGAATTAGACGTTTTGCGACAGCGCGGTATCTCGTGTAAGATGGCGGCGAAAGCATTTGTAGGGGAAGAAATAGCCGCAGAAGCAGAGATTCTTGCCGTTGTGGGTGAGCGAGACTGATTCTAACACATTTCCGCTCCTTTTGTAGTATCTGTTCCTTCTCTTGGTATATCCACTTTTATTTGAATACTGCTCTTGTGTCTAATCATTTTGGCTCGAGCAACCCTACCTCGGGGTAAATTCTGATGACAGTAATGGAAGACCCTCACGTCCGCACGTTGTTTACTCAATCTCCGCTTCCAATGTGGGTGTGTGATTTCGATTCGCGACAGATACTCGATATCAACGAATCGATGCTCAAGCTACTTAACTGCAGTAGGGAAGACTTCTTTGCTCTGTCCTCAGATGAACTAGCGGATCTTGGGTGTCCCGAGGAGATGAATGGGGACGGCTTTCGGGATGATTTGGAGCGCGAAGGCTCTGTTGTTCGGTTGATTAATTGCAGTATCTGTGGTGGACAGGAGAATCAGTTCAGGGTTATTAGCACGCTTGCCGTAGGTTCGTCCAGTTCTCGCTTGGTGTGGAACCAAGCCGAACGGCTCCTGAACAGTGTATCCGAGCGCTTCTCCAATTGGTTCGACGATCCCGATACCAACATCTTCTTCTACAGGCACGAGGTGAGCGACGGTACGCTAATCGATCTTAGCGAATCGTTTGAACGTATCTTTGGCATATCTCGCGAAGATGCTATTGGTCAGCCTTGGGCTAATATAGTCCAATGGGAACCGGAAACGATGTCTGGTGCCTCAGAAAAATTGGCGAATATGCGTCCTGGCATGAGTGAGCAGATGGATATGCAATTTACCCATCCAGACGGTCGGCAACGGACGGTAAAGGTCGTCTCATATATGTTTGCAGATCAAGATGGAAAGGTGTACATCGATGGCCAAGCGGAAGATATAACAGAGCGCAAAGAAATGGAAAAGGCGCTGCATCGAGCAAAAGAAGAAGCGGATCGAGCAAACCGGGAGAAATCCGATTTCTTAGCGCAGATGAGTCATGAATTACGCACGCCTCTCAACGCGATTATGAGTTTTAGCCAGCTCTTAGAAGTGGAAAACCTAGCTCCAGGACATCGGTCTTTGCTGCAAGATATACGGCACTCGGGCGATCACTTGTTGCAGTTGATCAACGATCTGCTCGACTTGGCTCGTATAGAATCTGGGCGCATTGATTTAGATATAACTCCGCTCGACATTATCCAGCAAATTAACGATGTCGTGCGGATGATGATGCCGGTTGCGCAGGCAAGCGATGTGCGTATTACTGAGGGGACTTATCGGGGTGCTTGGATTCTCGCTGACAAGATGCGTATTCGCCAGGTGTTGATCAATCTATTGTCCAACGCAATAAAGTATAATCGCCCAGGGGGCAGCGTACATATTACGGTTGATTTAGTTGGCGTAGAAAGGATAAAGATCTCGATAGAGGATACGGGTTGGGGTATCGACGAAACGTTACAGGGACGTCTATTTGAGCGATTTGAACGGTTAGAGGCCACAAGGTCTGACGTGGAAGGAACGGGTCTTGGACTCGTTATAGCCAAGCAGCTTGTTGAATTGATGGATGGTGAGATAGGCGTACGAAGCGTAAAGGACAAAGGTTCAACTTTTTGGATTGATGTCCCCGTGTCCAAAGAGAGTGGGGCAACGCATCAATTGGAAATGCGTTCTGAGAATATTGAGATACAGGCAACTAAAAAGAATGATACTCGTGTTTTATACGTCGAAGACAATCGCATCAACGCTAAGATTGTAGAGCATATTTTTCAGCGCTACTTCTCTATCGAAATACAGACGGCGAACTCGGCGGTAGAGGGGCTGAAATGCATGCGCTCTTTGCGTATGGATTTAGTGTTACTCGATATCGATTTGCCAGATATGAGCGGCTACGAAGTGCTCCGAGAAATAGCGAATGAAGAGCGACTGTCTGCGGTGCCTATTGTTGCATTGACCGGTCATGCTGATTGGGAAAGTCGCGAGCGGGGACTGAGGGCTGGTTTTGTAGAGTATTTAGCTAAGCCATTAGATATCGAACGGCTAGTAGAAGTCGTTAGCGAGATTTTAGAAAACAAAAAGAATCAGTTATAAGTTTTTTATACAGGGCTCAACAATAGAAAAGGCGTCCGACCTTACCACAGTCGGACGCCTTGTCTATTGTGTGATCTCCTCTGTCATTTTATTAGCATCATTTTTCGCGTATGCGTGAAACGAGGAGTTTCGAGTCGGTAAAAGTATATCCCACTACCGACTCCGTTTCCACGTGCGTCCAACCCATCCCATTCGACGCGATAAAATCCGGCGTTCTGAGACGAGCGAGAGACGAGCTCGCGTACCTGCTGTCCCAAGATGTCATACACGATCAATTGAACGGGTGATGATTCGGGCAGTGCATATTCAATACTTGTTGACGGATTAAATGGATTGGGGAAGTTGGCCTGTAGTGCGTAGTCT
>CALDFW010000142.1 GCA_937942165.1 uncultured bacterium
TGTCCGGCATACCACCCGTGTTCATGAACTGCTCGGCCATGCTGTACTGTGCCTGCCAGTAGAAACCGTCGGGGCAGCAGTCTTCGGCGAGCGGATCGTTACCGTTGGCGTTCAAGCCGAGGTCAGCATCGTCAACCGAAACCGACAGACCGATCGTCTGCTCAGCGGCCAGCGTGAAGCGCGAACTGGCATCGGGACCACCGCTGATTGAGATCGGGTCGAAGAGCTCAGCGCTGAACTCATAGTAGTACTCCTGGCCTTGATTGACGTGACCGGCTGAAACGAAATCACCGGAGTGCGTCCACCAGAAATCCAAGGCGTCCTGCTCGAAGTTACCCAGGGCGCCGTTGTACATCTGCACACGAGGGAACTGCTCGGAGAAGCTCAAGCACATCTGGTAGGCCGGCTGCAGATCCTGGTCGGCAGGAGCCGAATAGGGACCACCACCGCCGTTATCCGGGTCGAAGTGCACTTCGCAGTTGTCATCGCGGAAGGTACAGGTCGGGTTCTTGTCAACGATCAAGTCGTTGTCGTGAACGTGGACCATGGCGCGAACGCGGTTGTCGGCGTCGCTCCAACCAATGATGAGGTCGATGAACAGGTCATCGGCGTCGTCGGCACCACCCGTGAGTGGGTTCATATCGTCGATCGTAACTTCGAAGCTGCGGTCGACCCAAGCCCAGTCAGAATTATCGCCGTCAATCGTGGGCAAGTTGCCGGCAGGAATGCCGACAGCAAAGAAAAGAGGTACTTCGGCCGGCTCTTGTGCCATGGCACTGCTGGCTATCAGTACGCCTAGGGACAATGCTAGGACTTTGCGCATGTGAATTCCTCCTCAAAAGCATTGAGAAAAGGGAACGTAAAAACCTGTCGTCACTGTGACGACAGGGACTAATGTGACGTAAGTCACTGTTCTAAAAGTAATTACGCGTAAATAGCCACACTCTTAGAAAAGAGTCCTACGTCTGAAATAAGCTTAATATTGATACAGTCTACCGCGAATGCTGTCAAGTTTTTTTTAAATTGTCCCGCATCTATATATATGAATAGAATTAGCAGTTTAGAATATTTATTTTTTTGCTAACTCGGTGAGCTCTTAGTATGCGACGGAGATAACGTGCTGCAGGCTTTCTTCCCCTGCGTCCCCCTGCACGCTGATCCTCAAAAGGTACAAACCGGGTTCGACGCGTTGGTCATACTGATCGACTCCATCCCAGCGCAGCGATTGCTGACCGGCCAAGCCGTCCAGCACGTTTTCATATCGCACGGTCCCCCCCAAGTCGTAAATCTGCAGGCTCAAGGGGCGCTCTTCCAGCACATTTACTAGGTCGACATTGACCTGTAACGCATCGTTAACGGAGTCTCCATTGGGCGTAATGGTGCGTGCGCTGAGTGTGACATTGGCCAAGAGGGACCGGCTCACCGGCAGGCTCACGACGTTGGTGCTGCTCTCGATGGCTTTGCTCGCATCGCCCGGATCGACGCGCTGGCGTACGCTGGCATCTTGGCGGCTATCCTGCAGAAATACGTCAAAGCGCGTGGATTGTAAGAACACGGACGATGTGAAGCGCAGTTCCAGCAGTTCGTCGCGTCTGATGCGGTTGGGTAAGTGGACGAGAAAGCCCGCTTCGGTGGTGTCAGCCTGTGCTGTTAGCGTGGCTCCGTTGAGCGATACGTCGACAAAGCGCGCCGGCGAAGTCGATTCTACCGCTATGCGATCAAAACCGACGGTATCTTCTGGACGGAGATAATAGGTGAATTCGGTTTCTTCACCCGGCATGGCCTGTCGAGGCGTGATTTCTCCGACGGCCCGGCGCGCGAGTGGCTGAGTGTAGTTGACCGCCAGATAGTCCAGCGTGGCTGATACATCCGGCGAGTTCGACACGAGGTGCACGTCCATCTCCATATAGCGGCGCGGAGAGGGAGATTGAAACGGGTCGCCCGATGCTGCGTAAATATTGCTCCAAGGACTCCAATCATCTCCCGGAGTAATGCTCGTATCAATAGCTCCACGGAACGATGGGATCAGCTTATCGTAGCGTTTCTGAGTAACTTGTTTACCGTTTTTGTCGTAGAACGTGTACACCTCATTCACCTCATTGCCCGTGCGCGTGCGTATCTCCACGCGGGTACCCGGAGGAATGTCCCCGCCCCACTCTACAGAGTTGAGGTTTCGACCTGAATCCAGATCGATCAGCGGTGAGGTGAATCTAACCTGCTGCGGATATCCCTCACCAAAGATTTGAATCTCGTCGGTTGTTCCACCCGCTGCGCAGCCTGGGATGGTCCCCGCTGCTGAATTTTCACCGGCGGAAAATAGAGAAAAGCAGCTCGTGTCCCAGTACTTCCAAAAAATACGGACGTAGCGCGTTGGTATTCGTTCGAAATGATGGTCGACCAAGCCTCTGGACGTTTCGCTGGAAGGTGAAGCGCCAGAGAAGTGCTTGGTGTATATGCGCGAGCCGTCGGGAGCAATGGAACCATCGGAGGTCATAAATTCGTAAAAGCGGAAATCCCAGCGTCGTTTGGATATGTAGTGCCTGGTGGTTATACCGCCGCCAAATCCCGAGCGGACTACGACGCCACCAATAATCCGCACTTGATCCACCCAGTAAACGGCTCCCAGATCGAGTATCATATGGGCGAGGATGTCATTGAGTCCGCGCGAAGCGGTGCCGGCGCGCCAGCGCTGGTACAGGTCTCCATCTACCAGACTGATGGCGTTGCCCAGCGGCTGAGATTCGGTATTGGCCAAGTTGATGTTTATGTCAATGGTGCCGCCCCGATCTATCAGTCCCATGCTTATGTTGTCGCCGATAGCCTCTACCTCTACCTCTACTAAGCGCGCGCCGGGCGTGATCAGCAGGGGTTCGAAGCGCACGTATTGAATGGGTGTGTCGTCTATGTTCTCAAACTCAAAGGTTACGCGATGGCGGTCGTTTTCCTTGAAGCGCTCTTTCACGCGGTAGATAAGTGATCCCGGTATGGGTGCGGCAATAAAATCAGTCTCGGGTTCACCCGTAGAGAGCAGTAGGTCAAAGAGCTCAAACGGTTCGGCCTCTGTGTCAAAGACGAGCGTGACGCTGTGCGCTGATATGGCGCGCCCTAAATTGACCTCAATAAACCATTCGCTCGGATCATCATCTGGGTTGGGAGCCCAACCGGTTGAGAGATCGCCGTCGATAATGTTCTCGGCTTGCTGAAGGTTGGAACCCGCTTTGCGAATTCCCCCGCCAAAGCGGTCTAGATCGCGAACGGCATCTGGACTTTTGCGAATGCGAGTAGGGGCTATCGTGCCTTCGGGGAGCAAGTCGACTGCACCGAGGGGTAGCTGCCATTGGCGCCAATCGCGGGCAGAGTCGTAGCGGACCTGTTGCGATTTTGATGGTACGGCCATGAGTCCGACGACCAATGCGATACAGGCTATCCGGGACCAATTCATGATAGGGCTTTCTCCAAAGAGTCCAGGGCTTGAGATGCGGATGTATATACGCGTATGCGATGTTGCGTGAGGCACACAGAGTTGTAAATCATGTTATAACTTTACTTAATTTGTGTGCACATTACAACATGTAAGCATAGGAGATAAGCTTCCCTTGTGGAATACCTTACTCGCTACCGTCTGTATGGCATACTATTGATATTAATCTTGACATCTTCTAAATCGATTCTATTATTGGACGAAATATTTTGCAACACCCACTTTTCCACGTATTTCCCCCGACTTTTAGAAAGCGCTGACGCATCATGAGACGATTTTTTGCCGTACTGCTATTTCCCCTGTGTGCCTGGGCACAAGAGGTGGATTTAGATCGCAGTGTGCGCCTTCCCACGGGATTCACTACAGAGATGGTGTTGATTCCCGCAGGCTCTTTCCCGCGTGGAGCCGAGGGAGAAGAGTTTGACGAACAGCCCGTCCGCATGATATTTACTGACCCTTATCTTATTGACAAATATGAAGTTACTGTGGGGCAGTGGGGGCAGTATCAGGAGGCGACGGGATATCAAATTGGCGAGTGGAACCTGCAAAATACAAAAGGGCGTCAAAACCATCCGATCACGTTTATCAACTGGTATGAGGCGGACGCATTTTGTGAATGGGCGGGAAAACGCTTGCCTACGGAAGCTGAGTGGGAGCGCGCTGCGCGCTGCGATGACGGTCGTAAATACCCTTGGGGCGATGGGCTCGATTCATATCGCAGTAACTATTTTCAGAGCGGAGATCCCTTTGAAGCGGGCTTGGGGACGATTTTGAATACGACCCCCGTCGGTTACTACGATGGAAGTCTGCGATCCTTTGTCAAGAAGGGTGTGACCGGCGAATATCAGACTCGAGACAATTCGAGCCCCTTTGGGGTTTATGATATGGTAGGCAACGTTTGGGAATGGACCAACGATTGGTATCACCCCAGCTATTATGTAAATGGTCCGGATACGAATCCCCAAGGCGTCGAGTTAAGCAACGTCAAAGCGGTGCACGGCGGGTCGTATGCTACCGATGCCAGCCACATCCGCCCCACGTATCGCGCTCGCGACGATCCTTACTTAAAGGGCCCAGACGTTGGTTTTCGCTGTGCGATGAGCGTTTCGCCGGGCACGGCCGTTCAGGCTGGTTCGTGGGGTTCGGTGAAGCGACGCCCGCGACCTATTTCCGCTGAGGAAATGGAGGAACATCCATAATGGCAAGCGCAAAATCTACTCGTATGAACGCATTTATCGCGACGCTGTGTCTATCTGTGATTGTAGCGGGCAGCGCATGGGGTCAGGAGGATCTGCGCCAGCGCTTCGGTTTGACGCCGCTGCCGCCCATTCCCTATCCAGTTGACAACCAGTATAACCCGGATCGAATCGAGCTGGGTCGTCTACTGTTTTTCGACCCCATCTTAGGCGGGGAAATGGATACGGGCTGTGGCACGTGTCATTTGCCCAGCTTTGGTATGGCCGACGGTCGCCAGCTAGGTGCTGGTACTGGTAGTAAGGGGCTGGGTCCGGACCGCGTGCTAGGCGTGTCGTCTGTGACGGGCGATACGATCATTGCCGAGCCGCGTAATACGATGACCATTTTCAACACGGCCTACAACAAAGACGAGAGCAATCTTCCCTCGACCAAGGGGTTCATGCTGTGGGACGGTAAGGACCGAGGCTTAGAGGCACAGGCGCTGCGCGCGATTATCGTGCGCGTGGAACTGCGCGGTGATTCCTATCCGCGTGAGATGGCCGTCGACAGCGTGCTGACTCGTTTGCGCAATGTGCCCGACTACGTTGAGCTGTTTAATCGGGCCTTCCCCGCCGAGGCGGATTCCGTCGCCCGACAGATTCCACGCCTAGCGTGTTCTTGGGACACAGCGCCGCTAGAGTCCGTGATTACGCGCTCGACGCTGGGGCGTGCCATTGCCGCATTTGAACGCGAATTGGTGACAGACGATACGCCTTACGATCGCTATGTCGCAGGCGATGACGATGCGCTCACAGCGTCCCAAAAGCGCGGTCTAGTCCTCTTTTTCGAGAAGGCGCGCTGTGCGAATTGTCACAACGGCCCCGAATTTTCCGAAGGGCGTTTTCGCGTGCAGGGCGTTGAGCAGATCGGTCCCGGTCAGCCTTTGGCCTCTACGCAAACGGGCACGCCGCGCCCGTCGGGCAAGGATCGCGGACGCTTCGTAACGTCGGGTAATACAAATGAGCTGTTTGCGTTTCGCACCGTGAGTCTACGCCAGGTCACTGAAACGGCGCCCTATATGCACGACGGCGCAATCGAAACCCTAGAAGAAGTGATCGAGTTTTACGATCGCGGGGCCGGCGACGAAGAGACGATCTCGGCGGAACGCGTCGATGCCGAATTGGTGCCGCTCGGGCTGAACGCCGGTGAGAAGGCGGACTTATTGGCCTTTTTACACGCGCTGACCGATGAGACCATTCGAGTGCCTATACCGCCGCGCGTGCCCAGCGGTTTGACGCCTGCTGGAATAGAGCTCGTACAGTCGGACGACGAACTCGCCGAAGATTACGGTGCGCTGTTGGCTCCGCGCGTCTCCAAGCCTGCGATGAGCAGCTATCCCAATCCGTTTAACGCAGAGACGATCGTGCAGTTTGAACTTCCGCGCAGTGGACAGGTCGAGCTCAGCGTATACAACGTGCTTGGGCAGCGTATTCGTCGTTTGGTGGGGGAGGATTTGCCCGCGGGGCTGCATCGGGTCCGTTGGGATGGAAGGGATGCCGAAGGTCGTAACGCAGCGAGTGGCGTCTATCTAATCGCGGCTCATATGGCGGGTTGGCGCAGCGCACAGCAGGTTTTGCTACTGCGCTGAGATAGGGGACATACCAACAAGAGAGGGCTCCGGAAAACCGGAGCCCTCTCTCTGTATAAGGTCTGTTTTTTTACTAAGACTGTGCGGTGGGCAGGTTTTCTTCGAAAATGTGAATCTGCTCTTCATACTGCCGCTTCAGCTCTGCGACTAGCTCGTCAAACATCGTTTGACTCAGTTCCATGCGCAGATGCGACCGCACGCGCCCCTGCGCTTCCCGAAAGTTCATTTCTTCTTCGGGCAGTTTCTTAAGCACTTTGAACACGGAGTATCCGTTGTTGGTTTTTACGGGACCTACGACTTCTCCAACCTGTGCATCTTTAGCTTCCCAGCCCAGCTTTCCGTACTTGTCCGGGTTGAGCAACTGCATTCGTCCACCTGCTCGGCGAATGCGCGTGCTGCGCTTGGAGTAGCGGCGTGCCAGTTCGTCGAGGTCGCCGCCCTTTTCCATTTCTATCCGCAGCGATTCGGCCCGATCTCGATCGTCTACTAGGATCTCGAGAATAGACGTGCGTTCGGGGCGCACATAGCGCGCTTTATTCCTGTCGAAATAGGCCCGCTCGTCCTTCTCGTCAAAATCAATGCGTTCAATCACCTCTATTTGTCGAATTCGCTCCAGGAGCATTTCGCGTTTTACCCGGCGCAGTTCATCCGCTATATGGTCTATTTTATCCATCCCCTGCTGTCGCCCGTGTTGGGGTAGCAAAATCTTAAACGCATAGAGTCTGCGCGCGTAGTCGCGCAGGTCGTCAATGGTGCGGATCTCCGCCTGGTCGCGTTCGCTGAGCATGGCGTTCATAAAGTTATCTAGCGTCCACTGGCCTCCGTCGACTACGAACAGGGGCATGCGCAACTCGCCCTGTTTGAACTCGGGCAGCTCCTCGCCGGCCTCGCTGAGGCGATTTAGCAGGAGCGTAAGCGTTTCTGTGCGTTCCTGTATGCCTGCTTTCTCGGCCAAATCTTCTAGGAATGCGAACGTAGCCAGCGCGCGTTTCTGCTCTATCATGACTGTCTTTACTGCCGCTGCTGCATTTTCAAAGGGCACTTGTCGTTCGTCGACGACCTTCATTATGGAGTAACCGTCGGGCTCTTGAATAGGGCCGATAAGACCGCCCACCTCGGCGTCAAAGACCTGTCGCCGCAGGATGTGACTCTTAAAGGAAAGCCGGCTCATCCAGCCAATATCTCCGCCCTGCGTAGCGGTTTCACCGTCTTCCGAGATATCGCTTGCAATGGCCGCAAAGGTTTCACCGGCGTGGGTGCGCTGGAAGACGCGGTCAATTTCCATGGGGCTGCTCACCAGGACGCGGCTTACGCGTCGCTCTTGGCCAATGCGATACCGGTCAAAGTAGGCTCGAGCCTCATCGTTGCTGATTTGGTCGTTCCCTTTGAGCACGCCGCGCTTATACAGTTCCTCGAGCATGAGCTCTTGTTCCCGCACCTCGACTGTGTTTTTTACCTGGAAGTCGCTTTGCAGGTTGCGCTGATGTGCGCCCAGCAAGAGGACCTCAATGTCGACGAGGCGCTCTAGCGCCTTGCGCTCTTTGTTGGGGGTCTGTGCTTTTGCCCCACTGTAAAGCGTCTCCACGGCTCGTTCGAGGCGATCGAGCGTGATGTCTGTCTCGCCGACGCGGGCTACGACATTTGCAGGGGCGCTCTGTGTTTCTGGCTGCGCGCAGCTAAGGGCAAGGGCTGCTATGAATAAATACGGAATAAGGTGCTGCAAGAGTCTGCTCCTATGAAAGCTGATAGGGTGCGTATGGCCGTTTCCAGATGGTAGTAAATGATAGGTCCTCAAGAGAGGGGTGGCAAGAATACAACCTTGACGGAGGCGACGGCAAAACCTAGTATATTGAGTGCTTTCACCTTCTTTCCCCCTCTGAAATACTCGCGCGTACAAGCTCATGAAAAATCGACTGGTCACAGGTGCGCTAATTGTTGCTCTGGCCGCCTGCAGTCCAGATTCCAGCCAACGCCCTGAGGCGCCCCTTGTGCATAGAGAAACGCCTGGTGATACACCAGCCGTCGAGGCGGTTCGCTTTGTCGACGTGGCAGGCGATGTGGGTATTGACTTTATCCATACAAGCGGGCGCTCCGGACGGAAGTACGGGGTGGAGACCATTGGTTCGGGTGCGGTCTTTTTCGATTACAATAACGATGGTTGGATGGATCTATACGCAGTGAATGGGTCCGATTTACCGGGATACACGTCCGATGTACTTCCGCACAATGCCCTCTTTAGGAATGATGGCGGCGCATTTTTTGAAGTGGCCGACAGTTTGGGCGTCGGTGATCTGGGCTACGGTATGGGAGCCGTTGCGGGCGATTACGATAATGACGGTGATAGCGATCTCTTTGTGGGCAACTTTGGTCGGAATGTACTCTATCGCAACGAGGGTTCTGAAGCGTCCTGGCATTTTACAGATGTCACCCATCTGATAGAAGGTGACGATGACAGTTGGTCGACCGGCACGGCGTTTGTCGATTACGACCTCGACGGCGATCTCGACCTCTACGTAGCCAACTATCTGGACTATGCCTTTGAGGAGGCTAACCTCGACGCTGAAGGCGATCTCAAACGACCGCGCCGTCACTTGGCCCCGACCGAGTATCCGGGGCGTCGCGATTTCCTTTACCGCAACGACGACGGACGCTTTGTCGACGTGACCGAGGCCGTGGGCTTGATGAGCGAAGCGTGTCGGGAATTGGGCCCCGTTTTCTTTGACGCAGATCTCGACGGCGATCCCGATTTATTCCAGGGCAACGATGCGACGCCAAATTTTCTTTACCGCAACGACGGCGGTCATTTTGTAGAGGTCGGCCTCTTTGCTGGCGTAGCCTACAACGAGTCGGGCAGGCCAGAGGGCACCATGGGCGTCGACGTGGCCGATTACGATCTGGACGGATGGCCTGATATCGTTATGACCAACTTTCAGTGGGAGAGCAATACGCTCTATCGCAACCTAGGCGGGGGACTTTTTCGCGACGTCTCTGTCGACGTGCAAATTGGTGCGAGTAGTTTCGATCGCCTGGCGTTTGGAATCAACTTTTTTGATTACGACCTCGACGGCGATGCCGATCTCTACGTCGCCAACGGCCACATAGATGAGGACATAGAGCGCTTTGATCCGCAGGCTACGTATGCGCAGCGCGATCAGCTCTACCGCAACGAAGGCAATGGTCGCTTCAGCGATATTAGCGACGCGGCGGGGCCCGGCCTTGCACTTGCGCGCGTGGGACGCGGTTCTGCCGTGGCGGATTACGATAACGATGGAGACCTCGACGTCTTTGTCCTCAACACGGCCGAACCGGCTATGCTGTTGCGCAATGAGGGTGCGGATCGGGGGCACTGGCTGAGCATTGCCCTGCAAGGGAGAGAGAGCAATCGAGACGCCTACGGTGCGCGCGTGGAGGTTTGGTCTGGCGCTCGAAGTTGGGTGCGCGAAAAGCGCAGCGCATCGAGCTATCTCTCTCAGAGCGATCCCCGTCTATATTTGGGTCTGGGTGAAAAAGCCGGCGTGGACAGCGTCGTTATTTACTGGCCTAGCGGGAAGAGACAGGTTGAACGTCCAGCGGAAATAGATCGCTTTGTGTCGTTTACAGAGTCGAACTCTGCAACAGAGCTTGTGGTTCGTTCTGCGGACACCGCTGAGGCTGCTTCGGATGGCAACGCCGACGAGGCGATGCGGCGTTTTTGGGAACAGGCCGCGCTGACGCTACCGGAGAAAGTGCGCGTGCCCGTCGCTCCTCCACCGGCGTTAGAGCCCTTGCTCTCAGCGCACCGCGAGCGACCGGACGACCTCGACGCACTGCTCGACTTGTCCGATGCGCTGCTTGCTCGGCGCGCTTACGGCCAAGCGAAGGGATATCTACTGCAGGCCCTAGAAATGGCACCTGGAGACGCTCGGATTCACTGGGCCATGGGACGCATGCTCAGCGACCTAGGCGATCTGTCGGGCGCGGTTGAGTCGCTCGCACGAGCTGCAGAGCTAGACGATGCGCTAGCTGCGCCCAACTACCTTCTGGCGAATATACTCGTTCGTCAGCAATACTTGGAAGAAGCCGTGGTGCGCTACGAGCGCGCGCTCGCGCGAGATCCGCGCTACTTGCAGGCGTATTTTAACTTGGCGGGTTTGCACTCTCGCCAAACCGATTACGGTCTTGCCCTAGCGGTGCTAGAGCGCGGTTTGGAAAATCTGCCCGACGAAATCGAACTGCTGTTCCAAATGGGCCGCGTGTTCTTTGTGCAGGCGCGGTATAACGAGGCGCGAAAGACGTTAGATCGAGTGCTGTCTCTGCAGCCCGACCGCGCAGAGGCGCGAGAGCTATTGGCGCAGATTCACCTGAACAATCGCGACGTAGAACAGGCTCTTGCCGTCCTGCGTCAGGGGTTGGAGAAAGGCCCTGATAGCGCGCTGCTACAGGCTCGCTTGGGGGCTCTATTGCTGCAGGAAGGACGCGTGGACGAAGCGGCGGAACACCTGCAGAATGCCCTGCGAGCCGATCCCGACCGCGACGAGGTATACTACAACTTGGGACAGGCGCTGCTGCGCGCCGGCAAAGAGGCCGAAGGACGCCAACTCCTGGACTACTTCAGTTTACTGCAGCGCGAGCATCAGAACATACTCGATTTCAAGACGGCTATTGTGCTCAATCCCAACGACGCGGATGCTTTCTATCGCCTAGGAGTTATCTATGCTAGGATAGGGCGTTATCGCGCGGGACTTCAGGCGTATAGGGCGGCCTTAGAGATCGCGCCCGACCACATCGATGCGCTCAATAATCTGGGGAATATTCACCTGCGACAGCGGCGGTTAATGGACGCGATCAATGCCTATGAGAAGGTGCTCGCACGGGCCCCACAGTATGCGCGAGCCCACCACAATTTGGGCAATGCCTACGTGCTGCTAAACGACGCGCCTCGCGCGGTCGCCGCATTTGAACGGGCCGTTGGAGCAGACAGCTCGTACGCCGCTCCGCGTCAGATGTTAGCCCAGCTCTATCGCCGAGCGGGCCGCTTGCAGGAAGCGGATGCGCAGCAGGCAGCCTATGAATATCTGTCCGATTCGGGAGCGCGCCCGTGAACAGCACGCGGTCCCTGCGCCTATCGGTGGCCGTGCTGTCTGCGGCAGTTGTGGTCTATGAGATCGCGCTGACTCGCCTCTTCTCTTTCCTGCTGCACTACCATTTTACGTTTCTCGTTGTTTCGGGTGCTATCTGCGGATTGGGCGTAGGCGCGGCGATTGCTTTTTTCATCAAGCCCGCTGCAGAGCGCACGGCTGCGTGGATGGCGTCGGTCTCTCAGTGGATGGCGCTGTGTATCTTTGTCTCAGCTGGCGTCCTATCGATGGTTTCGGGTCTATCGCCCTGGCTCTTAGCTCTGGTTGCGGGTCTGCCCATCGTGTTGGCAGGTTTGTTTCTGACGTGGGTTTTTTCCGCCCATCGCTACGAGAGCAGCGCGCTCTATTTTTTTGACCTAGCTGGAGCGGCGCTGGGCACGCTGTTGGTTATTCCTTCGCTCGAATGGTTTGGCGGTCCCGGCGCGCTGCTGGCTGCGGCCGTCCTGACGCTCCTTGCCGCCCTACTGGTTCAGTGGAGCGGCCTGCGAGCGGTGTGCACGTTGGCAGCGGTTGCTGCGCTTGTGCTACAGGTGGGCACGCCGTGGCTGACGATGGAGCTGCGCGCTCCGCGGGGAACCCCAGCCAAGCCAATGGTGCGCGCCATTGATGGAGGAGCAAAGCCAGTCGTGTCGCAGTGGAGCGCATACGCGCGCACTGACCTAGTAGATCGGAGCGGTGAGACGGGACTCAATTTCTACGTGGACGGCGGTGCGGGTTCCTATATGTTTCGCTTTAATGGCGACTTTCGCCGCCTGTTTTTCCTGCGACGAGAAGCGGCTTTTTTACCCTATTATTTCGGGCCCCGCGAGCGGACTTTAATTATCGGTCCGGGGGGAGGTCAGGATGTCCTATATGCGTTGATGACCGGCTGGCGACACGTGGAAGGCGTTGAGGTCAACCCGCAGATTGTCTCGTTGGTTCGTCAGTACGGTGATTATAATGGCCACATCTTTAACCGAGAGGGTGTGGACATACACATAGGAGACGGCCGCCATTACCTCGAACGCTCTGAGCATCAGTACGATCTGATTGCCCTGCCGCTCGTCTATGCGGAAGCCGCTGATCTGGTGGGCTATGCCCTACTGGAAAACTATCTTTTCACGCGCGAGGCTTTTCAGGCTTATATCGACCATCTACAGCCCCAGGGACGGCTGGCATTGGTCGTGCACAACCACGCGCTTATGACGCGCGCGCTGGCGACGCTGGCGGATGGGTGGACTGATCGACCGGGTGGGACCGACTCTGTGCTGGATCACGTTTTGGTTGTTAATGGGACGCGCGCCAACCGCAGTCAAGCCGAGGCCCAGCGCCCCCTTGTTTTGGTGCAGAAAGCGCCCTATACAGATGCCCAGATACGCGAACTGCGCGCGGTGATAGACGAGCTGGATCTGCAGCTTTACTATGCTCCGCGTTTTCTCGAGCATCCGCGTCTGCGCTCTTTGCGCAGCGGAAGCGTCGAGGATTTTGTAGGTGCACAGACGGGAGATATATCGCCCGTATCTGATGCGCGGCCTTTTTTTTACGATGTGAGCAGGGGGCTAGACGAGAAGCTGTATGTCGTCTTGTGGTATGCTGCGATCGCCTGTCTGTCCGTGCTGATCGTGCCCGTGGCGTATGCGCTGTCCCGCGGTCGGTCTGCGGAAGCAGCGACCCCATTCGTTCTAGCTTGCTATACGACGCTCCTGGGCGCTGGCTTTATGATGATGGAAATGTATCTATTGCAGCGTTTGGCGCCTTTCCTGGGCTATCCGACCCTGACGCTGGTTGCAGCGCTCTTTGGTCTGCTCATGGCAGTGGGGCTAGGCAGTCTAATAAGCGAGCGGTTGGCCATGGTGCATTCGCTGCGCGGGCTGGGCCTATTCACCGTGTTAACGGCTATACTGTGTGCGCTCTACAGCAGTCCTTTGGATGGGCTGATTAGCGCGGCTGATGGATGGTCTATCGAAGGGCGCGGCGCGTTTGTGCTCGTCGCAGTGGGGGTGCCTGGTGTGGCGATGGGCGTGCTCTTTCCGTCTTCATTGCGTCTGTCCTCTGGTGCGCTGAGCGTGCCTTGGATGTGGGCGAGTAACGGCTTCGCCTCCGTATTGGGCTCTGCTGCCGCGGTTGCCTTGGCTATGGAGTGGAGCGTTGCTCACGCCTCTTTTGCAGCCGGTGCGGCCTATGGGCTGGCCGGCGTGGTCTTACTCACTTTTCGTCGTTCGGCACAGATATCGGTGCCGATGCGCCGTGCGATGCGTCTGAAAAGGGGGGTCCTGCCCGTCGTGTTGTGTATTGCACTCGTGTGGTTTGCCGCCTTTAGCTTTGTCGCGGACCGCTACTGGCAGGCGCCGAGTGGGCCGATGTGGCCGCGTCTGCCCGTAGCCGAGCAGATATGGCCACAGGCGATGCGGCCCTAGGCTGTTTTTGAGTGAAAATGGGAAATGAGTATATTTCCTACATGCTTTGTATACCCACGCGTGAACTAACTGCTTTGTAGCAACCGCATAGGATTCATATTGTCGATTGTAAGCCTTTTCTTAGTCTGCTTAATGCTCCCGTTTGCCAGCCAAGCTGCTGCGCCAAAGTTTGCCGACGTGACGGAATCGTCGGGCCTCTCGTTTCGCCATGTAAACGGAGCTGCCGGAGAAAAGTTTGTCATAGAAACGGTGGGAGCAGGTGCCGGTTTTTTTGATTTTGACGGCGACGGTATGCTGGATATCTACCTGATCAACGGAGCGGCTACGCCGGGTATGAGCTACGATACGCCACCGCGTAACGCGCTATACCGCAATGCGCGTGGTGCTGGCTTTGTCGACGTCACGGAGTTGTCGGGTGTGGGCGACGAGGGCTATGGCATGGGCATGGCCGTCGGCGACTATGACAACGACGGGGATCTCGACCTGTATTTGGGCAACTTTGGCGCAAATGTTCTCTACCGAAACGAGGGCAACGGCGCATTTTCTGATGTGACGGAGTCGTCGGGCGTGGGCGATGAGCGCTGGGCCACCAGCTGCGCGTTTTCCGACGTCGACCGCGATGGTTTTGTCGATCTGTACGTGGCGAACTATCACGACTTTTCCTACAACAACCATCGCGTTTGCGCCGAGGGGGGCAGCGGTTTACAACTCTACTGCGGTCCGGAAGCTTTTGACGGCGTACCCGATATACTCTACAAAAATGGGGGCGACGGGACGTTTGTCGATGTTACCCTTCAGGTCGGCTTACACAGCGATGCCGGTAAGGAGCTCGGCGTCGTATTTGGCGACGTCGATTTGGATGGGGATACGGATCTCTATCTGGCCAATGATAAAACGCTGAACTTTCTCTACCTAAACGACGGACGGGGGCAGTTTGAAGAAATGGGACTGCTCGCCGGAACTGCTTATAATGAAGACGGGGACGTCGAGGCGGGTATGGGCGTCGACATGGGCGACTATGACAACGACCGCTACCCCGACCTTTTTGTGACAAACTTTCAGTGGGAGACCAATACGCTGTACAAGAATCTGGGCGATGGGACCTTTGTAGATGAGACGTTTCTCGCCGGTTTGGGTAAGGGCAGTATTCCCTACCTGTCGTGGGGTACGCGCTTCTTTGACTACGACAGCGATGGGGATCGCGACGTATTTATCGCGAATGGACACCTTGAAAGTGACGTAGAATCGTACGAGAATGCGACCTTTGCTCAGCGCAATCAGCTTTTTGAAAACGTGGGCGACGGCCGCTTTGAAGAATGTGAACCTCTGAGTGCGAACGACGGACTGGCCGTGCGCAAAGTGAGTCGCGGCGCGGCCTTTGGCGACTACGACGAAGACGGCGATATCGACATCCTCGTGGCAAACGTCGACGATAGCCCCACGCTGATGCGCAACGATACGGAGGCCGGCCATCACTGGCTGCGCGTGCGGCTGCTCGGAAAGCGCAGCAACGGTGCGGGCATTGATACGCGCGTGGAGGTGCATACGGGGTCGCTCGTGCAGACGGATCAGGTGCGTTCTGGCTCGAGTTATCTATCCCAGAGCGACCTGCGCCTTCACTTTGGCTTGGGGGCGTCGGAACGAGTCGACAAGCTCGTTGTCTATTGGCCGTCGGGGCACGTGGAAGAAGTGGTCGATGTCGCGGTTAATCGCACGCTGGTCCTGGTTGAAGGGGGCGAAGAATGAGAGCGTTTATTCTCTGCGTTTTGACTCTGTTGGGATGCGCGGAAATGGAGACGGCTGCGCCTCCTACCGAGACCGAATCTGAGCGGATTGTGCCCGGTTCGGTTATAGAAGCTGAACTGCATTTTGACCGCGGCGTAGCGCTTGCCACACAGGGGCGGGATACGGAGGCGATTGACGCCTATAAGCAAGCCCGTCAACTAGCGCCTAACTACGTTAAGGTGCACTATAATTTGGCGAATGCGTACGCCCGTCAGCTAAACTATCCCGACGCAATTGAGTCCTATGTCCGCGTGCTGAATTTGGATTCGATGCATGTGTCAGCCCGGCATAATTTAGCGGCGATGTACGTGCGTCAGCTCAACTATGCGCAGGCTATTATTGAGCACGAGACCGTGCTCCGCTTTGATCCGAGCCATATAACGACCTACTACGATCTGGGTTATATTCATTTTCTGCGCGGAGAGTACGAGCGCGTGCGCGAGCTTGTTGCAGAGGGACAGCGCCGCGATCCAAATAACGCTTCTTTTTACCGTCTCCTCGGACGGATGTATGCAAAAGAGCTGGAATTTACCGAAGCGCGCACGGCGCTCGAGCAGTCGATTGCCTTGGACAGCACCGACGCGGCGACCTATGTAGATCTAGCGCAGGTTGAGGTAAAGTTACGCGACTATAGCGCCGCCGAGCGCGCGAGCCGTCAAAGCATCGAGTTAGCGCCTCTAGAAAAAGAGGCCTATTTCGTGTTGGCAAACGCACTGCGGCGACTCGGTAAGGGAGAGGAGAGCCGCGCTATACTCGATCAGTTTAGTGCGCTGGATGCACAGCTCGACAAGATTGAAGACCAGCTGCGCATGTTGGGTAACGATCCCGACGATCACGAAGCGCGCGCAATGCTCGGCCTGCTCTACGCCAGACAGGGGCGCTACGGAGAGGCGGCAGAGGCCTACACGCTGGCCACGCGCTTGGCGCCGGACAGCTTGAGTTACCAGAATAATTTGGGCAATATGCAGCTGCGCCTCGGTCAATATGAGAAGGCGATTAGCGCCTATGAGAGAGCGTTGGCGATTGATCCGGAATACGCTGAGGCGTATTACAATATGGGCCAAGCACATTTGCGTCAGCAGCGCTTTACCGAGGCGCGAACGCACTTTATCGAGGCGCTAAAGCGCAAACCGGAGGACGTGTATGCCAACTACTACATGGGCTTGCTGCATGCGCGCGACGGAGACTTTGAACAGGCTGCGCAGGTGTTGGAAGTCGCCGTTAAGGGGGATCCAGACTTTTTGGATGCGCGACAAAAGCTGGCCGTATCCTACTTGAAGCTGGGTCGTATTGAAGAGAGTAAGAGAGAATTGAATACGCTGAAGGAGCGACAGGAGGCCGCAGGTGATCACGCGCAGCACGACCATTAGAACAGCATTTTATGCGACGACGACGCTGATCGTTCTGGCTTGCGGCCAGGAGCAAGACCTCCCGGAACAGGCGGCGTCCTCCAGCGGTAAGAGCTCGGCGCTGGCTCAGGTTGGCTCTGTTGAAATTAGCGCGGCACGCTACAGCCGCTATTTGCAGCGCATACCCGGAATTATACGCGAGGGCATGGAGCCGGGTCGCTATATCGATGCGCTGATAGAAGAAGAGCTGCTCGTGCAGGAAGCGGAAGCGCGCGGTCTTCACCGAAGTCCGCAGGCCCAAGCAGCGGCAGAGCGCGAGCGGCTGGCCGCTTTGCAGCGTCTGCTCTACGCCCGTGCAGGGATTGGTCCCGGCACGCCTTCTGAGGACTCGCTACGCGCCTATTTCGCCCGCAGTCCCTACAGTCGCAAGGTGCGCTTCAGCCTGCTGATGGTCCGCGACTCGACGGCCATAGAGCCCCTGCTCGCCCAAATTCGACAGGGTGCTGACTTTGAAGAACTGTCGCTGCGCCACTCGCAGGACCCGCGCATTCTAGAGCGCAATGCAGATATGGGCTATCACCGCTGGGGAGAGACGATGCCCGCCTATTCGGCTCTGACGGAAAAGGCGTTTTCCATGGAGCTGGGACAGCTGGCGGGGCCGCTCAAAGTGGCCGATGGTTTCTTTCTGATTAAGCTGACCGACGTGCATCCCGTCAGCTTTGAACAGGAGCGCGAGACGGTTGAAAAACTGGTGAAGCGCGAGGATATAGGGCGCCAACTGCTGGCTTACTACGATTCGCTGCATACGCGCTATGGCGTGCGCTACCAAAAGGATGGCATGGCCGCTCTGCGCAGCGCGCTGGAAGGGGGCGGAGACCTCACCAATGGATCGTTAGAAGTCGTGTCCTATGAGGGAGGAACGCTGTCGTTAACGCGCGCGTTAGAGATGATGCGAGGGGCAAACGCAACCGATGCTGCGGCGTTTGATGTAGCCGTGCGACGCGAATTTGCTCGGCAGGTGCTCGCTTCGCTCGAAGTGGTTCGGCTGGCGCTCATCAGAGACAAAGACGTGGCTGCCAGTGCAGAAACGGCGCGTCGCCAGTACCTGGTGCGCCGGCTCAAAGAGCAGCTTTTGGCGCAGGCTCAGGAACCCAACGTCAACGCGCTGCGCCTGTTTTTCGAAGAGCATAAAGCGCGCTACCAAGTGCCAGAAAAGGTAGAGGTCGACCGTCTGTTGACCGACGACCCAGAAGAGGGACGGCGTATCGTTGGACGCCTGCGCGGCGGTCAGGACGTGCGCGACGATCGCTTCGTCAACTTAATTTACGGTAGCGGCGCCTGGCAGGGCGACAACCCTGTCAGCCGCGCTCTGCGCGCGGAAGCGGGCACCGTACACGGTCCTTTTGCTACGGATAACGGCTATATCGTAGTGCGCATAACGGCGCGACGCGATGCGCACTACCCGCCGCTAGAAGAGGTGCGTGAGCAGGTCGAGGCCGATTGGAGAGAAGACCAGTCGCAAAAAATCCTAAAAGAATTTGCCGAAGAATTGCGCAAGCGGCGCGCCACAGAGATTTCAATAAACGGGGAGCAGCTGCAGCGTCTATCGCAGCAGCCCTCCTAAACCGCGAAGCGTCGTGCACGCATGCATTTTGTAGAGATGTGAGGCTATGTCAGAATCTGCCAACCTGTTTCGCTCTGGTTATATAGTCGATCGCCGACAGGACTACGTGTGGTTTTTGGGCCTGCCTATTGTGGCTCTGGTCTTCGCCTTTGTCTCTGGGCAGTACTTGCCGGGCGCGGCGCTGGCAGCCATTGCGCTTTGGGTGACCGTGCCGCACCACTTTGTGACCTGGCTGCGCGTCTACGGGTCGCCGGGAGAATTTGCCCGCTTTAAAGAGCGTTTTATATGGGGGCCGGTGCTGCTGATTGGCTTCTGTTACTTGCTGCTGCACTACGCACCGCTCAGCCTCGTGCTGATCGTGACGCTGTGGGATCACCAACACAGCCTGATGCAGCAGTATGGGTTTGCGCGCGTATACGATTTTAAAGCGAAGACGGGTTCGCCTTCTACGGCCAAATTTGACCTCGCTTTCTCGTGGGTCTTTTTCGTTAACATGTTGGTGGTTTCGCCGCTGTTTTCTACGCTGTGGGTGCGCATGCTGCACGAGTGGCACGTGCCTATTGACGCTGCGGGTGTGCAGGCAGTACATCAAGTTTCGTGGGCGATCACCATCGTCTACGGTCTTATTTGGCTAGGGCATATCGCCTGGACGCTGCGTCAGGGCTACGCGCTCAATCCACTCAAATACGCTTTTCTGGGCGTCAGCTACTTTCTTTGGTATTTCACCAGCTTCACCACGGAATATCTGCTCGTTTTTGCGGTGGCGCATCGCATTATGCACGGCGTGCAGTATATCGTGATGGTCTACTACTATAACCGACACAAAGTGGAGCGCGGTGCGAGTGATTCGGTTGTCATCCGTTTTCTATCTAAACGCGGTAACGTAAAGGCTTTTCTGCTCATGTGCGGTGCTTATGCGCTCGTGTTTCACGCGCTGAGTGAGGGCCACGTGCGCGACTTTGGATTTGGTTTCGTCGGTTTTAATACGAACTTTGATCTGTTTAGCTATTCGCTGCTCAGCTCTTTTGCGCTGATTCACTACTACTACGACGCCTTTATCTGGAAGGTGCGCAAGAAAGAGGTGCAGGAAGGCCTCTAGCAGAGGCCGCCGTGCCCCCCATCTCCCATGCGTTATTTACGCTCTTTTAAACTGCTCCTTCTCATTTTATCGATCGGTGCGCTATTGGCCTATGTGGAACGACAGCGCACGTCTGAATACGGTCATTTGTCTGAGCGCACGCACGCGCGCGGACACCCAGCGCTCAAGGGCGAGTCCCTCGAGGAAGTGGCTCGCGTGCTGTTGACCCTCTATCCCGAAGGGGCACAGCCCAACTTGCTGATGGGCACGGCACTGGCTGAGAAGGGTGAGTTAAAAGCAGCTCGCGCTCACCTCGAAAAGGCGCTGGAAGCAGATCGTCACAACCAACAGCTTCTTTTTCTCTATGCGCGCCTGCTGCTGGACATGGGAGAAGAGGAGGCGGAGGTGCAAGCGGTCGTAGACGAGCTACGTCGACTGTTCCCGCGGTCGCGGCAGACGGTGGAAGCGTACTTTGTCCGCGCCTCACAGGGCAAGCTGCGCTTTGAAGACGGGGTCTACTAGCGCGTTTTATCGGGTCGACGTTCGGGGAAGCATCCGATCCGGCTAGGGTTGATCTTGTAGCGGTCCGCTGTTGGTCTCATCCGTATAGGCTCGGTAGACGTGTGGACGGCGCTGCATCCAATTAATACCGCGAAAATCTCCGCCGTTCCAAGTGCGATACCCGTCAGCAGCCGGCACGCATGCCGTTATGATTTCCTGCGTTCCATCGTTATAGGCGAGAAAATCTCCGCGTCGATCTACGATACACGAACCCTGTCCTTCGTTACGCGCTGCAACTAGCGTAAACTGTCCGTCGAGCGCGCGCGTGCGCATGATGGCGCGCCAACGCTCTTCGTGAAAGACGGGCGGTCCTGGACTCCAGCGGTCCGCCCGATGGTCACCCATGATGGGTAGGAGAAGAAAGTCGGCGCCGTTGAGGCCGACCATTCGCGCTGATTCGGCCGCGGAAATATCCATACAGATATTGCAACCGATACGTCCAATAGGGGTGTGGAAAATGGGAAACGCGTCGCCTGGTAGAATGCCGGATTCGCTCTCACCGCCTACGGCTAGGTGCACTTTATCATAGCATCCGGCAAGGCTTCCATTTTCGTCAATGAGCACGGCGCTATTGCGCACGGCATCGCCCTCGCGTTGGAAGAGGCCAAGTAGGATATGCACGTTGTGCTGCCGGGCGATGTGGGCAAATACGTTCGTTTCCGGTCCGGGGCAGGCCAGGGCCGTATCGAGCGGATGTCCGGGCACCTGCCATTGGAGGGCCACTTCGGGCAGAACAATCAGGTCGACTTCTGTCGCGCAGGCTCTGCAACGCTCGGCGTAAAAGGCCACATTGTCGGCAACGTGCTTAATGTCGTGCTGTTGACGGCTGGCTCGGGTGCCCGTTACGACGGCTATACGCGTGGGGTGAGCGGTCTGTTCGGCGACTCTTTCTATGCGCGGAGCACTCCAGTGCGTGGTGCCACTGGGCGTCCAGCGCAGCGTATAGCGCAAGGTCAGAGAGTCGACGTTGGCCGGGGCGCGGAGCACGCGGCTGAATCGAAGAGTCTGTTCGCCGAGATACTTGGGTACTAGATAATCCCACTGCTGCGGCCCGTGGTCGGTATCCGTCCCTATGGAGCCCCATAGGGCTTTGCACTGCAGAGCATCGCGCCAATGGACTAGGGCTTCAAAATGGACGTCTACGCTCATTCGATAGGTTGCGCCGCCCTCGAGGTTGGTCAACGCCAACTGCCACCCGCCGCTCAGCGTGCGCGTGCCGTTGGCCGCTATTGAGTAGCCTGTAGCAGTGTGCGAGGTCGTGGGCGCCGCACGGGGATGCGACGCCCACGTCTGTGCGCTGTGCGGAGTGGCCACCGGCGTGGCTCTACTGCGTCGCTGCGAAGAGGGCGCCTACATCCATCGTCATCTCGCGCTCTTTTCCTCCGCGCTCCGTTACAACGATCTGCGTTCCGTCGTATGATACGCTGCCTACGCCGTTAAAGTCCTGCGGTATTTCCATCAAAAAGTTTGCGTAGGAAAAGGTCTGCGTTTCCTTGGCATCGATAAAGCGAAAGAGATGGCGGTCAAAGATCTTGCCTTTCTCCACTAGGACGGGTCCGGGTTGATGCAATCCGGTCGTGCCAAATTCAAGACCGCGGGCAAAGGGCTTGCCGTCGGCCACGTGCCGCCAGGCGTCAAACCAGGGGTAGTCGGCGCTGGGCCAGAGATAGCCGATGAGCAGCTGCTCGGAGGCGTTGATGGCCGTAACCCATCCATATTCTTCTTCGATGATGTAAGAGACTACGGCGGGGGAGGCATCGTCTTTTAGATGGCGCAGGTTGACCTTGGTGCCATCTTTTTTCAGGGCATCCGGCCAGCGCACCTCGGGCGTTTCGAAGTCGGGCCCCGGCGTTTCCTGCATAAAGCCGCGCGTGCCGTTGGCATCTACGACCGTGCTTTCATCTAGGAAAGGAGGTCCGATGGTTGGGTGCTGAACGATGTTGTAAATACGACCGATGTGGCGCGTATTGGTCACGTCTTCACGCACGGTAAAAATGGCCTGATCGTCGTGCAGGCGGATGGTGCGCAGGACCTCGAGTCCGGCCAGCGGGAGCGTGGCCGCCATTTGTGCCTGAACGCGTCCGTCCGCATGAGTGGGTGCCTGTCTGACGCTCCACCAGCTGCGCGAAGCTTCGCCGTGCCAGCCCATGCCCATCTCGGTTTCGGTTTCGGTCGCCGGTCCCCAGCGGTCTAGGCAGAGAAAGTGCCCCATGGACCGAGGTGCCAAAGGCGGGTCGAGGGATGGATCGGGTTCGAAATCCCACGAATCCCACTGGAGCGGGTTGAGTCCATCTTCTCCCAGGTGGAAATCGGAGATGGAACCACCGCCCAAGTCGACGACGAGCTGTGCGGCTTCGCCTTCCATATTCAGCGTTGGACGATTTTGAGAGGCGAAGAGAGATGTAGTGCAAAACATAGCGGTGACCAAGAGGGCGATGTGCATCGGAAACTCCTTTGCGGGTGATTAGAGACGGGCTGCAATTTACTAGAAACGTTGACAAATGGCAAAGAGAAGTTGAAGTTGTTGCATCTACGCGATGGCGCCTCTTGGCGCTGCGCAAAACCCCAAGTTAACTCACTTTTCAACGTGCTAAAAAATTCCATTCTATATCGTATCATAAGCCATCTGTGCGCGGTAGTATGCATTGTTTCGTGTGCCTCAGAAGCACCTGAGGTGCCTGCGCGTTCGGCGGCGTTTACAGAGACGTATAGAGCGGGTTTAGACCTGTTGGAACGCCATCGTTTGCCGGCGGCCGAACGCGCTTTTAGACGATGCGTGGCAATCGATCCAGCTGCCTATGAGGGACACTGGCAGCTGGGGCGTCTGCGATTGTTACAGGGGCGTATTGACGAAGGCGTTGAAGGACTGGCGCGCGCACTTGAACTCAATGGGCGGCTCGATTCGGCGCGAGAGCTGATGCTCGAAACCTTTCTGGGACGCGGGCGAGAATCGTTAGAGGGGGGACAGTATGCGCAGGCACAAGCTTATTTCGCCCGTGCCCTTGCCGTCGATCCGGACGGCTATGAGCCGCTTTACCAGTCCGCAGTTGCGGCCGTATGGCAGCGAGACTATGCGCGCGCTGACTCGCTGCTGCGCTATGCCGTTGGACAGCATCCCGACGCCTTGGAACTCCGGTGGAACCTGCGCGAGGTTTCTCGAGCGATGGGCCGCGACGAGGCGGACGTGCCGGAGGCCTATCGCTTTCCCGCTAAGGGGGAACTTGCGGAGGCCCCGGATGGTCATTTTCGCGAGATGGGAAGCGAATTGGGCGTCGATAAACTAGACGGGGGACGTTCCAGCGGCTGGGCCGACTTTGACGGCGACGGCGATTTGGACTTAGCGGTGCTGGGTCATCCCGACTTGGCCTATTATCGCAACGATCTTACGCGCTTCTCCGAGCAGACGGGCGCAGCGGGTTTGCTCCTACCCAGTGGCGGCATTGGGACTCAGATTGCCGACTATGACAACGACGGCGACGCCGATCTCTACATAACGCGTGACGGCTGGTTTGGCGGAGGCGCCAAC
>CALDFW010000143.1 GCA_937942165.1 uncultured bacterium
GCCGTTTTACGGTTTTGATACGGTTCGACTGGCTCGGAATCACGCCGATGAGGCGCACGTTGGTCAGCACTATGCGCTTTGGATGGAAGAGCGCGGGCTCGAAAACTGGCGCGATTTCTACAAGCCGCCCACGGGAACAAATGCCAACCAGAAACACCGCTGGGATATCCCTGAAGAATATCATTACAACACGTGGATTGCAGAAGAGAGTTGTTCGTTGTTGCAGGGATACAAAGAGCGCGGCGAAAACTTTTTTCTATGGTCTAGCTTTTTTGATCCACATCCCCCGTATTTGGTTCCTGAGCCGTGGGATACGCTTTACGATCCGGGCTCAATTACTGTACCACAGGTAGTGCCGGGAGAACACGACCGAAATCCTCCTCATTTCCGCATGACCCAGGAGGAAAATCCAGATTTCTCAGCCTGGCGAGAATCGGGCATGGGGATCCACGGCTATCACTCGCATTTGCACGACCGGGAAGCGATGGCCAAGAATATTGCCATCTATTACGGTATGGTCACCATGATGGATAAGTACATTGGTCAGATCCTAGATCGACTTGATCGCCTGGGAATGACCCGGGATACGCTCGTTGTTTTCACAACGGATCACGGTCACTTATTTGGTCAACACGGGATGATTGCCAAGGGCGGGTTTCACTATGAAGACCTCGTGCGACTGCCTTTTATCGCTCGATGTCCAGGTGAAATACCTGCGGGACAAAAGAGTTCGGCTCTGCAGTCCCTAGTTGACTTGCCTACTACGTTTTTGAGTTGGGCAGATATCGAAGTTCCCGAAATGATGGTGGGCGTTGATCAGGGTCCTGTCTGGCGTGGTGAAGACGAGAAAGCGAGAGACCATATCGTCGTGGAAAATAGGCATGAGCCTACTACGATTCATCTAAAGACCTATGTAGAGGATCGATACAAGCTTACGGTTTATTTTGAGCAGACGTATGGAGAGTTATTTGACCTGGAAGAAGATCCCGCTGAGCTAAACAACCTGTGGGACAGCCCCTCGCACGAGGGCCTAAAAAACAGACTGATTCAGCGGTTATTATTCGCAGAAATGGGTAAAGAACCCCTGTGGATGCCCCGAGTTTCTGGGGCCTAATGAGTGCTTAGGCGCTGAAATAGGGCTGATCGTTGGGCCTATTCGATGCGTTCGATTAACGCTAAAGAAGGAAGGATACCTATGAGGATTCTCATTACGGGTATTACGGGGCGCATTGGGGCGAATTTAGCCGCAGCGCTCGTCCGGCAGGGACACCAAGTGCGCGGGTTGGTTTGGCCTCGGGATCCTCGCACCGAAAACTTGAAACCACTCGGCGTGGAGTTGGTAGAAGGCACGATTACTTCTGAGCAGGATTTAACCCATGCCGTGGAGGATATAGAAGTCGTCTATCATTTGGGAGCCGCGTTTCAAGGGGGTGGGCCTTTCACCGATAGCGAGTATTTTGAAATCAACGTGCGAGGCACATTTAATATGTTAGAAGTCGTTCGTCAGACTTCGAGCCTGCGCCAATTAATTTTTGCCAGTTCTGATGCGCTCTACGATAAATATGTGCCGGGTGGAATGGAAGGTCCGATTACGGAAGGAACGCCCAGCCAGCCCCGTGGCGCCTATGCACTCAGCAAGGAATTGGGAGAGAATCTGTGTCTTGGGTATGCGCGAAGCTACGCGGTGTCTACTACTGTATTGCGCTTTGCTATGGTGCGAGCTGCAGATGAGATCCTCTCATTCCCTCAGTTCTTCTTGAGTGAGATGAGAGGGAGCCATCGAGAGCTAGAGGATCTGTGGGAAGGGGAAGAGCGCCTCGTTCTCCTGAGAGACGCGCTTGGCCGTCCCTTTAAAAAGCATATCGCAGACGTGCGAGATATCGTTCTTGGATGCCTTTGTGCGCTGGACGTAGAGAAAGCATTCGGCCAGGTTTACCAGCTCGCCGGGCCTTCGCCCTTTACTTGGGAAGAGGCGGCCCTCCACCTGAATAAGCTTCTCGGCATACCAATCGTTGATGTTGAAGTGGGCGGGGTGCCTACGCACTACGAGTTTGATCTTAGCAAAGCCCAGCGCGAAATCAATTTCAATCCCCAATATGGCCTCGGGCGAATGATTGAAGATGCTTGGTCTTTTAAAGCGGGTAAAACGACCGACGTGCTGCCTCACGGTTGAGGAGTGTATCGATTGGGGCCGTTGGGAGCGCCTTCACTTATCAGGGCTGCGTAGATGGCGGCGAGGACTTCCTCTGTTCGGAAGGGCTTGTAGAAGATAGGCACGCCGTCGGGTATCTGGAACAGCGGGGGAGATGCGCCTTCGTCTGAGGGAAGGAGTAAAATCGCTTTTACCTGAGGAAGCCTTTGTAGAACGGTGTGTATCGATTCTGCATTCGGGAGGCCGAGAAGGATTAAATCAAACGGATCGGTCGCGTGAAGAGCGACGGCTTCTGCCTCGTTTTGGGCGATTTCAACATGGTAGCCGCTATGGCGCAGTAGGTTGGCAAAGGTCGTGCTAAAAGAGGCGTTGGTATCTAAGAGTAGGATAGAAAACACGATGTTCTTATGGGTGGTGTAGAGTTTAGAGATAGTTCGTTCTGTTGGGAGGCAAAGTAAAGGAAGCGTTGAACCCCCGCAAGAGGTTGATAGGGTCCTTTTTCGTCCCTACTTCTCTTTGAAAGAACAAGGATGATAGATATGGATAAGGCTGAGCTAAAGAGCGCAATATGTCGGGCGATTGACCATAAGAGGGAAGAGATTATTGGCGTTGGTGAAGCCATTATGGATCGGCCTGAACTCGGGTTTAAAGAATGGAAAACGGCGGATCGAGTTTGCGCAGTATTTGATGAGTTGGGTCTCCCCTACGAGCGCGACTTGGCGCTTACGGGGGTCAAGGCAAGACTGAAGGGAAAGGGCGATGGTCCCACGGTTGCTCTCATGGGGGAATTGGATGCGTTAATCGTGCCTGACCATCCAAGGGCGGACCTCTCCACGGGGGCCGCACATGCGTGTGGGCACAACGCGCAGATTGCAGGTTTGCTGGGGGCGGCCTACGGATTGGTTGAATCGAGTGTCAGCGGGGATCTAGCCGGAGATGTCATATTCTTCGCCGTCCCTGCGGAGGAATACGTGGAGATAGAGTACCGCAGAGAACTGGTGCGGGAGGGAAAGACAACCTTTCTTGCTGGAAAGCCGGAACTGGTTCAGTTGGGCTACTTTGATGACGTGGATATGGCAATAATGATCCATAGCAGCAGTCCCGAACACGCAGATGGGGCGATGGGTGTGGCTTCTTCTAGCAATGGTTTTCTGGCGAAGACCGTTGCATTCGTTGGTAAGGCTGCGCATGCGGGAGGTTCACCGGAGAAGGGCATCAACGCACTCAATGCGGCTCAGCTCGCCCTGAGTGCGATCAACGCGCAGCGAGAAACCTTTCGCGATCAGGACTGCGTGCGCGTGCACCCAATAATTACGAAGGGGGGTGATCTGGTTAACATTATCCCCTCGGAGGTGCGCATGGAAACCTACATCAGAGCTCGCACGCAAGAGGCCATACTCGACGCAGAAGTCAAGGTGGATCGCGCGCTGAAGGGAGCGGCTTATGCCATGGGGTGCAGCGTAGAGATCGAAACTGTTCCGGGCTATATGCCTCTGCGCAACAGTCCTAAGCTGCGAGAGCTGTTTAAGGAAAATGCCGGATACATTTTGGAGCCTGAAGAGTATAGGGATTATCCGCATGGTGGTGGCTCTACTGATGCGGGAGATCTGAGCCAGATCATGCCGGTTCTCCACCCGGCTATGACGGGTGCAAAGGGCGTAATCCACGGCTCAGATTGGGAGATCGCCGACGTTGAAGCCGGCTATTTAGCTCCCGCAAAGACAATGGCTACTATGGTGGTTGATTTATTGGCTGATGGTCAGGCTGAGGATATTCTCCGGTGTGAAAAGCCCGCCATGACCAAAGAGGAATACCTTGAAAAACAGCGCGGCATTTTCCGCAGTGAACGGTTTAATAGGGGAGACGAACCGGCATGAAACTAGGGTTGGTCACGTATAACTTAGCCAGCGAATGGGATCTCGGAACGATAGAAAAAAACTGCTCCGAGACCGGATTTGAAGGCGTTGAATTGCGCACGGGACACGCACACGGGGTCGAACTCGATTTGGGGATAAAAGAGCGGGCCGCACTGCGGGCTCGTTTTGCGGATTCGGCGGTAGAAATTGTGGGCTTGGGCAGCGTCTTTGAATATGACACACCCGATGAGAGTGAATTGAAGCGGCAAATTGCCGGTACTAAAGAGTATATCCGCCTTGCCCACGACTTGGGCGTTGGGGGAATAAAGGTGCGTCCCAATAGGGTGCACGACGATCGGGGTATAGATCGGGAAAAGACTTTTGCACAGATCGGTCAGAGCCTGCAGGAATGCGCCGTCTTCGCATCGGATTGGGGAGTGCAGGTTCGATTGGAAGTGCACGGTCGTGTAACCTGTGAACCCGCTCATATGCGCACGATTATGGATTACGCGCCCCATCCCAATGCACGTGTCTGTTGGAATTCAAATAATACCGATGTGGTGGATGGTTCGATCGATGGCAGCTTTGCCTTGCTGGAGAAACGTATTGGCATGGTTCACATAACAGAGCTTTGGAGCGATTATCCCTGGCGGCGCCTCTTTTCGCTGCTCCGTGATACGGGATACAGCGGCTACTGCTTGGCCGAAATTTCTGGGAGCTCTGATGCGCTACGCCTGATGCGATATTATAGGGCTCTCTGGCTAGCGCTGAGTGGATTGGAAATGGATGCCTGAGCTCGCGTACGTAAACGGTGCATATATGCCGCTATCGGAGGCAACCATCTCCGTCGAAGATCGGGGATTTCAATTTGCCGATGGGGTGTATGAGGTTATTGCTACCTATGGTGGAACGCCTTATGCGGTGAGTGAACACATGCAGCGGTTGCAGCAAAGTTTAGAAGCCTTACAGATTTCATACTGCCCAATTCGGGATTGTTTGGTAGAGAAAATCGAGCATGGTATCGGAGCGTGCGGCTTCGGAGAAGTGCTCGTTTATATTCAGATCACCCGCGGCACTGCGCCTAGACATCACGAATTTCCACATCCCGAATCCGAACCCACTCTTGTAATGACGTTTAAAGAGCTAAAGCGTCTACCACAGCAATTATATAGAGAGGGTGTGAAGGTAATTAGCGTTCCTGATATACGGTGGGGGCGCTGTGATATAAAAAGCATTGCTCTCTTGCCCAATATTCTCGCTAAGCAGGCTGCGCATGAAAAGGGGGCCTTTGAGGCGCTGTTGGTCGACGGAGAGAATAGGGTGACCGAAGGCTCGTCGACAAGCGCTTTTTGCGTGCGTGCAGGCACCTTGTTTACCGCCCCGGGAGGAACGCATATACTGCCCAGCGTTACGCGTAAGATACTTCTGGAACTGGCCGGTTCATTGGGGTTGGCGGTGTGTGAGTCGTTTTCGACGCTCGGTCAATTCAAAGAGGCGGATGAGGTGTTACTCGCAGGAACGACAACAGAAGCTGTCGGCGTTGTTGAAATAGACGGTGTGCTCATTGGGGATGGGCGTCCTGGAAAGATTACAAGGACGCTGCGAAATGCGTTTCAACAGGCGATAAAAGCGGGAGATGGACCTCATCGTTAGAGGCTCGTAAAAACCAAGGTTCCACGAGCCTCTAACGAGCGAGAGGGTGTTATTGGTGGATTACTACCATTTTAGTTTCGGTCATTTCTTCTACCGCATATTTGGGTCCCTCTTTGCCCATTCCACTGTCTTTGAACCCGCCGTAAGGCATGAGGTCGGCGCGCCACTGAGTTCCCCAATTAATGTGGATATTGCCGGAGTGGACTTGTTGGGCATACTGTAGCGCCCAGTTGATGTTTTCAGTGAAAATGGCTGCGCTCAGGCCGTAGTTTGTATCGTTGGCTACGGCAATAGCGCGATCGATATCGTCAAACCGGCTCACTGCAATGGCTGGACCAAAAATTTCATCACAGGAAAGGCGCATACCGGGATCCACGTCTGCCACGATTGTGGGGGCGTGGAGCGTTCCCTCACGGGTGCCGCCCGTTACCAGTTGCGCACCGCCGGAAACGGCGTCTTGAATCCAAGAATGGACGCGTTCGGCGTCACGCTCTCGAATCATCGGGCCCATCTTGGTATTTTCATCCATTGGATTGCCCGTGGTGAGTCCTTCGACGGTCGGCTTTAAAACATCCAAGAAGTCGGCGTATATCGCCTCGTTGACCAAGATGCGCTGGGCGGATATGCAAACCTGTCCGGCATTTGCAAAACCGCTTGAGGCCGTGGCCGCGGCTACCTTCTCAAGGTCAGCATCGGCCATGACGATAAGGGGCGAATTGGATCCCAATTCCATGGTTACCTTTTTAAGCCCTGCCGTTTTACAAATATGTTCTCCGATATCTCGGCTTCCAGTAAAGCTGATTTTGCGCACGCGAGGGTCGGCACTTATCGAATCGCCAACGGATCCCCCGGGTCCAGTTACGCATTGAATTGCTTCGGGGGGGAGTCCTGCTTGGAGCAGTATTTCTACGAGTTTGAGAGAGGAAAGCGGCGTGTCTGTTGCGGGTTTGACCACGATAGAGTTGCCGGCTGCCAATGCGGGACCGACCTTGTGGCAGACTAGGTTGAGTGGAAAATTAAAGGGTGTAATTGCAGCGACTACGCCACAGGGGACGCGCAGCGTAAAGCCAAATTTGCCAGCGCCGTTGGATGCGCCGCTTAGATCGAGCGTCTCTCCCGTAAGGCGCTTGGCCTCCTCGGCCGACAGCTCTATGGTTTCTTGGGCACGGGCGGCTTCTCCCATACCTTCGGCGATTACTTTGCCCTCTTCGAGGGTGATAGTTTTCCCTAAATCGGCAGCCCGCTCGGTCATGATCTCACCTGCTCTATGCAAGATCTTGTAGCGATCATAGGCCGACATAGCTGCCATGACTTTGGCACCGCGCTCCGCCGATGCGATGGCTGCATCGACATCGGCAGGGGTTCCGTTCGGTACGGTATCAATGATTGAACCGTCAAACGGGTTCAGCACGTCGATGCGCTCGTCGCGATCGACCCATTCTCCTGCAATAAACATCTTCATAAAAGGTTCCTCTCAAGTTGGATTGGTTTTCTATTCAAAGACAACGTAAAACGGCCCTCTGGGCTGTCAAGCGTTTACTAGGGTAAGTCTTGGGCGCATCGGATGCCTAGGAGCTCTGTTTTGGGGTGGCGAGCTCCGTAGAGGCGCGTTGCAATGCGCACGTGATAGGGGTCCGAACCATAGGACCCGCCCTTAATTACCTTGTTGTTTCCTCCTAGGGGTCCTTGAGGATCCTTGGCGCCCTCAGTTTTCTCGTAGTATTGAAAGTTAAGCCAGTCGTGTACCCACTCCTCCGCGTTGCCGGCCATATCCATTATGCCGAAGGGGCTGGCGCCGTCTGGGTAGCTGCCCACCGGTGCCGCGTATCGGTGTCCATCGGGCTCGGGGGACTGTGTTGAGCGTATGTTGGCTCGTGAGATCCCGCCCTCGTTCGGAGCCTCGTTGCCCCAGGGGTATTTTCGGTAGGTATCTCCAGGCCCGCGGGCCGCATATTCCCATTCAGCTTCTGTCGGTAGGCGCTTGCCTGCCCAGTTGCAATAAGCATAGGCATCGTACCAGTTGATTCCCACGACAGGTTGTTGAGGAGCGGTCATTTCGCTGTTTATATATCGCTGCCTATGGTCTAGGTTGTCGGGCTGTTCTGGGTGATCCATGCTCCGCTCGCCGGTCTGTTCGATATGGTCGAGAAAGCGCGTGTATTGCGCCTGCGTAATTTCGAACTTGTCCATGTAGAACGCGCTAATGGAAACCGTATGTCTCGGTCGCTCCGCTAGATAGTTTAGATATTCCTTGCGGGGAAAATTTGCCAGGTCTTCTTCCATGCCGCCCATCGAGAAGGTGCCTGCTTTAATCAGCAACATCTCAGAGCCGTCCTTTGCGGTGATGGATGGGTCTGGTTCCCGGCTGCAGTGGGTCAGGGACAGGGCGAGCAAGCCGCACAGGGCGAGGCGTCTTTTTGAGAAAAGCGTATTCACTGCTCACAGCTCCTATGTAGAGATGCCATTGCGCTTGGGCAATGGTCTAAGGTTGATCCTTGTAAAAGATGTCGGTGCCTACGCGGCGTGAAAAGCCAACTGCATCCCCTTTTTCGTTGAGCAGGGGCTTAGGGGGCGTACGCCGTTGTGTAAAGAGGCTCACCGTCACAAAAGCCAGAGCTGCGAATGGAACCGCTATTAAATCTGCCGGAAGATCGGGCGATGCGACAAGCAATATCTGCCAGGTAATAAAGCCAACGATAATGGACGCTAAACAGCCCGATTCGTTCCCTTTCTTCCACCAAATTCCGCCTGTGAGAGGAACAAATAGCGTGGCTAGGAGAATGGACCAAGAGTCGACCATTAAGTCGTAAACGGACGTCTTATCCAGCGCTAACCAGAGCGCAAATAGACCGAAGACGACCACCGAGATACGCGAGACCATAAGGGCGGTACGCTCGCTGATATCCGGCTTAATATAACGCATGATATCCCATCCTACTACGCTTGCGGGAGCCAATAGTGCGCTGTCTGCACTGGAAAGGAGGGCGGATACGAGTGCGCCGACAAAGAGAACGAGGGCAGCTTCGGGCAGATACTTGAGCGCAAGTTCCATCATGACGAGGTCCGGATTAGACAAATTGGGTAAGATCACGCTTCCGGCTAGGCCGAGAAAGACGGGAATAAGGCCGACGGTGATATAGAGTAGGCCGGCTAAATAGGCACTCCGGTAGGCCACTTTCTCATCTCGACTCGAAAGACTCCGCTGAATCAAGTCTTGCCCAGCCAGATTCCCTAAGCCGATAACCAACCAATCTCGGGCATAGGCGAACCAATCAGCTGAGCCAGCATTGCGCGGATACAGATGGAAGCGGTCGGCTGGAATTTGAGCGGCCAAGGCCTGCCATCCTCCCATATCACTGATGAGTATGGGTGCTAAAATAAGAAGGCCGAGGGTGAGGATCGTTACCTGGACAAAATCCGTTAGCGTAACGGCCCACATGCCACCGGCAAAGGTGTAGAGCAGTACGATTGCTGCGGCCACTAGGATACCCGTAGAAGGATCAATGCCCGTGAGACTTTGCAGGATCCTGCCAAATGCAACCATCAGGGAGGCAACCCAACCCACATAAGCTGGTATCGTGCACAGGCTGGCCAAAAGGCCGGCGTTCTTGTTAAAGCGAGTTGTAAACAGGGAGGCAATGGTCATTAAACCCATGCGTCGCAGAATGCGCACGTAGAAAAAGCCGGCAACAAAAAGGCATAGAGCAGCGCCAAAGGGGTCGGCAATGACCGCCAGCAAGCCTCCTTGGTAGGCTGCACTGGCTGCGCCAATGCAAATGCCGCCCCCAAACCAGGTAGCGGCAAGTGTAGCCGTGCAAAGGGGCAGAGAGAGTCTCTTGCCTGCGACTATAAAGTCCTCCGTCGTACCGACTTTACGGCTGGCATAAAGGCCGATGGCCAGCATGCATACCACATAAAAACCGAGTCCGATCAGCACATAGCTCATATTTTGAGTTCCTCCAGTGTGAGAGAAAAATATGCATGAAACATAAAATGCAAAAGGTTGTGTGGGCGATCTTTTTATCTGAGGAGGTGAGCAGTGGACGCCGAAGAAAATACTCGAAAAACCGGGTCAATAAGTGTGGGAAGTAGCGGTTGTGCAGAGTGCGAATAGTTGGTTATCTTTTTCGAGAAAGGGGCCTTTATAGGCCGATTTTTACTCTTTCCCCTCCAAGGATTCCATGCAAAAAGCCTATAAGGTAGAAACCTCAATATCTCATGACTTAGCGGAACTCTATTCCATTCTGGTTGATGAATTCGAGGCAAATAGCAGCATTCCACTTTCCGATCTCAACAGAACGCTCTTGCAAACGGGTATTATTCACCATCTGACGATGATGCAGGGACTTGGATTAGTCCGGGGAGATAAGGAGAAAGAGGCTCGAATAGAGGCGCTCATAGAAAACGTTGCCAGCGATACGCTCCTCTGGGATGTGCTCAATATGGTAAGGTCATATTGGCGAGATCGAGGTGTCGATGGTCAGGGAGGGGCCATCGATTTAAAGGCCTGAAGAGATCGATTTAAGAGGTTTTTTATCCCTCCAAGAACTTATTTAACTTATTGTAGTTTTTGGCCTTTATGAGTTTGTTCTCGGGTTGACATGCTCATTCAAGCCGAGTATATTTTCTCCGGTTATAGCCTTTTTCACCGTTGTTAGGTCGTCCCTTGGATTCATATAGTCAAAAGATTCTCGATCACTATCGTTCCCCGCGGCATTCAGGCGTGTTGGCGTCTGCTAATGCAAAGGGAGTGGCCGAGAATCCCGCCTGTGGCGACAGTATGCGGTTCTTCGCCCGAGTTGAAAATAGTTTAATCGTGGAGGTTTCCTGCCAGACGTTTGGCTGTGCTCCCTCCGTTGCCGCAGGCTCTGTGCTAGCTGAGTTGGTGAAAGGGAAATCGCTTCAGTCGGTAGAAATAGATGCCTCTGTAATCGAGGAAGCGCTCGGAGGACTGCCTCCGATAAAGAAACATGCGGCCGTTCTGGCCGCCGATGCGTTCCATAGTTTTGTCAATGACTTTCACACCACATAATCAACCTTCTTGAAAGGATTTATCATGGCCCATTCATTGCCCGATTTGCCCTATGCGTATGACGCGCTTGAACCGCACATAGACGCGCGGACGATGGAAATTCATCATTCCAAGCACCACAACACCTATATAACCAATCTCAACGCCGCTCTTGAAGGACACGACGAACTGGCTTCCAAGAGTATCGAAGACCTAGTTTCTGACCTGGATGCCGTGCCCGAAGCAGCCAGGATGGCCGTGCGTAATAACGGCGGTGGACACGCCAATCACAGCCTCTTCTGGGGCAACCTGTGCCCCGACGGCGGCGAACCAAGCGCTGATTTGGCAGCTGCAATTGAGAGTGATCTCGGGGGAATGGATGCGTTCAAGGACGCGTTCGCTAAAGCGGCAACAACGCGCTTTGGTTCGGGGTGGGCTTGGCTGGTTGTAAAGGATGGCAAGCTGGCTGTGACGAGCACGCCGAATCAAGATACGCCCTTGATGGATGGTTCAGGGACGCCCATTCTCGGTCTAGACGTCTGGGAACACGCTTACTATCTGAACTACCAGAATCGCCGGCCAGATTATATTGCCGCTTTTTTTAATGTAGTTAATTGGCACGCGGTTAGCGATCGCTACGCCGCTGCTAAATAGGGAGATCTAAATGACTCTGCAAGTTGGAGATAAGGCTCCCCAATTTACGCTGCCGGATACGTCAAGAGAAGACGTCAGTTTTCCGATGGATCCTGCTCAGAATGTCGTTTTGCTCTTTGTACCCCTCGCTTTTTCTGGTGTCTGTACGGCCGAGCTGTGCGATGTTTCGCAGGGGTTGAGTGCATACGAAGATTTGGGTGCGCGCGTGCTGGCTATCAGCGTCGACAGCCCTTTTGCGTTAAAGAGTTGGTCGGATCAAGAAGGTATCACTTTGACGCTGCTAAGCGACTTCAACAAAGAGGTCTCAGCCGCTTATGGAGCCCAGTACGATGATTTCATCGGGCTTAAGGGAGTGGCTAAGCGCTCTGCCTTCGTGATAGACAAAGAGGGCGTGATTCGCCATGCCTCAGTCTCTGATGATCCAACGGTCTTGCCTGACTTTGAAGCGATTCAAGCTTGTCTTCGAACATTAGAATAGATCGTCGACAGCGAAGATAAAAGCAGAGAGGGGTGAAGCACTATGCTTTCGCCCCTCTCTGCCGTTTGGGCCTGTATTCCTGCGCAAATCACATTTACCAAAGGATTCTCAGATACATGAAGCCTTCGGAGAGCAATCCCCGATTTCGTCAAGATGTCCCTCAGGAAATGGCGCGTCTCGACCACCGAGACCTGCGCGATGATGAGTTTTGGCGTGCCATTCCGGCATATGCTCAGCTCAGCCGAGACGAGTTCAACGATTATCGTTTTCAGAGCCGAAACTGCGTAACGAGCCTGCGCAAGCTGCAGCAGGTTATTGGCGAAAAAATGGACCCTGCTTTCTACCGGGATGTGGAAGAGGGGATAGTGCGCTCGACCATGAGTCTGCGCATTTCCCCCTATCTGATCTCGTTGATCGATTGGGAAAACCCATACGACGATCCACTACGGATTCAATTTCTACCTCTGGGTTCGCAAATGCGAGAAGATCATCCGGAACTGCGTCTCGACTCTTTGGCAGAGCAGGACGATTCGCCGGTGCCAGGGCTTACTCACCGCTACAGGGATCGCGCTCTCTTTCTCGCTTTGGATACGTGCCCTGTTTACTGTCGCTTTTGCACGCGCTCTTACGCGGTGGGGCTCGATACGGAAGACGTGGAAAAAGTGCATTTTGGTGCCCTTACCGACCGTTGGCAAGAGGTCTTCACGTATGTGGAGTCCCGGCCAGAGTTGGAAGATCTCGTGATCAGCGGGGGGGACGTAGCAAACCTCAAAGCTGAACATATTGAACACATTGGGATGCGTCTATTGGACATAGAGCACGTCCAACGCATGCGATTTGCCAGTAAAGCCCCGGCAATAATGCCCCAAAAACTCATAACGGACCGGGCATGGACGGACGCGCTCATACGCGTAGTTGAGGAAGGGCGTGTCAGAGGAAAGGAAGTCTCCCTCCACACGCATTTTAACCACCCTGTGGAAATTACGGAAATTACGCGTGGGGCCCTAGAGCCCTTGGTGCAGCGAGGGGTTATTATACGGAATCAAACCGTTCTACAGCGCAGGGTAAACGACACCCCGAATACAATGCAGCTATTGGTTCAGCGATTGGGATGGTTGGGAGTGAAGCCCTACTACGTATTTGTGCACGACATGGTGCGGGGAGTAGAAGATTTACGCACGAGCCTGCAAACGGCCATCAAACTGGAAAAACAGGTTCGTGGCCTTACTTCTGGGTTCAATACGCCGAATTTCGTGTTGGATACCATGGGGGGAGGAGGCAAGCGCAACGTGCACGCTTTTGAGGTATATGATCGGAACAATGGGATTGCCGTGTATGCAAGTCCAGCGGTGCGCCCAGGCGATCTCTTCTTCTATTTTGATCCAATTGATGAGCTGTCTCCAGAGGCTCAAGACCGCTGGCGAGACCCCATTCACCGTGCTTCCATGCTGGAAGATGCTATGCAGCGGGCCAGAGACTGCGAGTGAGAAGTGTGATATCAGTATTTGTATGAGGTTGTTTTCCTCTCTTAATGAGAGAGCTAATGGGCATACAACACTCCACGTGTGCGAGAGGTTAATTATTTATGGCTTACACAGACTTTAATGTTTTGCTAGCGGCCCTAGGCGTTCTGCTGGTTGGAGCCGGGATGGGCTATCTGCTGAGTGGATCGGCCCGGCGCAGTGCCGTTGCGCGCGTAGAGCGTGAGGCGCAAGAGCATCTTGATCGCATGATGGCCGAAGAAGAGCGAACACGGCGCTTGAAAGTATTGGAAGAAAAAGACGAATGGTATGCGGTCAAAGCACAGCAGGAAAAGGAACTGGAGCAGCAGCTCTTAGGTCTCAGTGAGAAAGACAAGGTATTAACAGACGACCGAAGTGCGCTGCAGGCCAAGCGGGAAGGCCTCAACAAAGATGTCAAGCGATTCAAGCAGCAGGAGAGTAGAATCCAGCAGCGTGAGCAAGCGGCTAAATCAAAAGAGGGCGAATTGGCCCAAAAAATGAGTGAATACCAAGAGCGGTTGGAAATGGTGGGTGGCTTGAGCGTTGAGGATGCGCGCGAGCAGATGATGGAACTTCTGGCTGGAGAGGTTCGGGCTCGTTCAGCGGCTTTGGTGCGCGCGGAGAGAGCCCGTGCCAAAGAGGAGTCTGATCGCGAAGCAAAAAAGATAATTGCGATGGCGATACAGCGCTGCGTGGTTGATGAGGCCGTTCAGGTGACCACTTCGAACGTAGCCTTGCCCAACGAGGGAATAAAGAGTCGGATCATAGGCAAGGAGGGACGCAACGTTCGCACGTTTGAAGCGGCTACGGGAGTTAAGGTCGTGGTCGATGATACGCCGGAAACCGTTCTCCTATCAACCTACGATCCGGCCAGACGAGAGATCGCTGGCCGGGCTATGAAAAAGCTTATAGCAGATGGTGGTTTTACGCCTAACCGGATCGAAGAGGTCGTAAAAGAGTGTCGTTCGGAGCTGGATGAGGAGATGGTTGGAGAGGGGAAAAAGGCACTCGCAGAAATAGGCGCCAAGCAATACCACTCCGAACTACCTCATTACGTCGGCATGCTGAAATACCGTGCGAGCTTCGGCCAAAACCTACTACAGCACTGTCTCGAAGTGGCCCATTTAGCTGGGCTGATGGCGGCAGAGCTAAAGCTGGACGTCCGCCTAGCTAAGCGCGCCGGTCTCCTTCACGATATTGGCAAGACCGTAAGTCGTGAAATGGAGGGATCGCACGTTGAACTGGGTATCGAATTGGGCGATCGATTTGAAGAGCATCCCATTGTGAAAGAGGCGATCGCCGAACACCATGAAGACAACGAGCGCATGTCGTCAATTGGCTTTCTGGTGAAGGCCGCCGACACGATTTCCTCCATCCGTCCAGGCGGTCGCCGCGAAGATCTTGAAGGGTATGCTCGGCGCATAATGCGCTTGGAAGAAGTGGCCAATTCTTTTGACGGAGTTAAAGACGTGTACGCGATCAACGCCGGTCGAGAGGTTCGCGTTATGGTTGAAGGCCAGCGCATTGGAGATGATGATGCGGAAATGCTCGCCTTTGATATTGCCGAACGCGTGAAGAATGAGCTGACTTTCGCCGGCCAGGTTAAGGTAATGGTCGTGCGCGAGACCCAAGCGGTTCGCTTTACCGGACGGAGTAGGGGCAATCGGCCCAAAGGGCGCGTTTCACGTGGGCGTGGACGTGGACGTCGCAATCCACAGGGCGACATCTCACCGAACTAGGGTCGACCATTCTTTTGTCGGTCAGACAGGACGTGATAGGCGGAACGGATTGCTAATGGACGCAGCCGCAGAAAAAAAAAATGTAGTCGTATTGGGGGCGACCGGTTCAATCGGGGATAGCACGTTTCGCGTGTTGGAAAACTTAGGTTCGGAATACCGCGTCCTCGCAATGAGCGGCGGAGAGCAGCTCGACAGACTTGCTTTGCTTGCGAAAGAATGGGAACCCCAATACCTCTGCGTGGGGCGATCAGAAAGAGTGGGCGAGTTGGCTGGTGCCGCAGAGAACGTGCTCAGTGGTGAATCTGGTCTCGATGTTTTGGCTACGCTGCCAGAGGCAGATCTGGTAGTGAATGGTCTAGTCGGTGCCATAGGGCTGCGTCCCACGCTTGCAGCGCTCCGAGCTGGAAAAATTGTTGCCATGGCCAATAAAGAGCCGATTGTAATGGCTGGGGGGCTTTTACTCGAAGCCGCGCAAAGTGGCGGGGGGGAGATTATTCCGCTCGACAGCGAGCCCAATGCGATCTGGCAGTGCTTAAAGGGAGAAGAGAAGGCGGATCTGGAGCGAGTCATCCTCACCGCTTCAGGGGGCCCTTTCTTTGCTCGCTCACGCTCTGAGATGGAGAATGTAACGCCGGCGGAGGCCCTCAACCATCCTACGTGGAAAATGGGGGCAAAAATCACCGTCGATTCTGCCACCTTGATGAACAAGGGCTTCGAAGTAATAGAAGCCACTTGGCTATTTGATCTCCCCATCGATCGGATCGACGTTGTGATACACCGGCAGTCTGTGGTTCATTCTCTCGTTGAATTTGTAGACGGTGCTCTCTTGGCCCACTTGGGAAAGACGAATATGCAGTTGCCCATCCAATACGCATTGACGCACCCAAGGCGCTCTCAGGCGCCCCTCGGGCGGTTTAATCTTGTCGAAGTAGGCCAATTGACGTTTTCCGAGCCGGATGGGGTCAATTTTCCCTGTTTGGACCTGTGCTATAGCGCGGGTGAGATGGGAGGAACGGCTCCCGCTGCGCTGAATGCTGCCAACGAGGTTGCCGTTGCTGCCTTTCTCGACGGAAAGATTGGCTTCCTCGATATCTCAGCTCTAAATAGCGATCTCCTTGCGGCTCACCAGGTGCGACGCGTGTCAGATATTGAGACCGTGTTTCAGGTCGATGCGGAGGCTCGATTTGCCGCAAATAGGTGGATTGAACGGCGGGCTTAGAGCGGCTTATTTCTATCCCCAATCAACCCTTTTATAGTGGAGGATTCTTCGCGTGCAGCTTGATATGATCGATAAGATTACGCGCTTCGGCACGGGTATCATGTTGGGTGCTTTTGCAGTCATTATCCTGACTACAACTTTTTCAACCGCTGATTGGGTGGCCACCCTAGGTAAGGTTATGTACTGGGTGATCATATGTATTGCGCTGCTCTCGCTCTGCGTATGGGGCGTGCGTAGCCGGATAAGCGGCAGAAAAGAGAACGAGTAGGGGCGTTGGTCTCCTCCCTTTATAGCGATAGAGCGTGCTCTAATAACTTCTTTACAGCAACACCATCTGTCGATATATAAGGGAATACATCCCGTTGCTAACAATGAAGATGCTGGAACGTATTTCATGCCTCATCTAAGCGCTTTTACCCACAACCTACTGCTGGTATTTTGCTTGGCCCTCTCTCTTGCCGCCTGCGGGCTGCCAGAGCGAGCTAATCCGGCCGATCCCCGCATCGGGGGTGACGAGGGGGATGGTCTGGTCTTACTGGCCGAATTTCCAGAGGCCTTTCTCAGTGAGGTAGTGGATCAAATTGGCGAAGTTCGCTACGTCCTTTCGGCCAGTGATATAGAGCCAGTTGAAGGCACTATGGATATAATTGGCGTGACCGCGCGAGCTCGTATTAGAAAGCTCACGCCGGGAGAGCAACGTGCCCTTTCGGTACTCGTCGTAGACCGTGGAGGCGTGCCTACGTTTGCTTTTTCTGATACCCTTGATATTGGAGAGAAGGCTGAAGACGTCACGGTTGAGCTCGAGCGGCTTTTGGGCGGACTGGAGGTGATCTCTAACCTGCCACGAGAAGTGACGGAGCTACAGGTCCACATTGATGCCGGCGCTGATACGTTACTGCGCACCTTCCCCAGTGATGGCACGATGACGCAACGCATCGAAGGTATTCCCACGGGGGCGGACGTATCGATTTCTCTGCTCGGGCTAGATAAAGACCAGCAAGTTTTGGTTCTCAATGACCTTAGGGCGGATATTCGCGAAGATTTAATCGCCCGTATTTCGATGGAAATTTTTGGCGGTTCGGTCCAAGTCATAGCCTATTTCCCCAGTTATTTGCCGATTGTAGAGGTCGATCGTTTTAGCGATTCAATGGGGACGTTCTTTCGTCGCTCGGACAATCCAGATTTACCCGCACCCAACGAACCCATCGAATTTGACGATCCGCGTTTCCTGACGCGCGGCTATGGCCCTAACGGCGAAGAGATGTCGTTTTACAATCTTGATGTGCGTCCAAAATCTCCCGGCGTTGTATACGAACTCATCGATCGCCGCGGTAATCCGATTCTTGGGCAATTACCCATTTACGATCGCTTACCGGGTGATGCAGATTATAGCGATTTTTGGCACATTCATAACGTTTACATTCAGGACCGAGAGTATCGGGCTAACAGCTACGATTCTGCTGAAGATGTGCTGGGGGCGGGGTTGGAAATAGAGCCGAGTGAAACCGTGGCGAATCACGTTATGGTCCCCCTAGGGTCAAGTGCTAATCTACGCTATGATTCGAACACGCCTCGAAGGGTGCAGGATGGATGGTATCGGGGGCAGATTGTAAAATATCTCGTCTTTGAAAACCCGCAGAGTGTGGCCATAGTCGATTTTGGCTCCGGCCAGGTAAACACGCCACAGATGTACGCTTTTCTCGATAATAACCGCGATGAGCGAGACGGATTCGCTCTCGATTTAGAAGGCGTTACTACTCACAACGTCGTTACGCGTCTCCCAGGTGAAGAGGGATATTCGCCCCTCTGGGTTTTGCAGACTTTTAGGATCGATGTCTTTGAACGCGTATTTGACCTCGCCTCAGCGTTGGATATGGCTAAAAACGAGGACAACCTGATTGATTTGGGTCGATTGGTGTATGTAAATGCACCTATCGTGAAGGTGGGACAGTAGCTGTGCCTTGGCCCGAAAGAGTCGCAGTTCTTGGAGCTGGCGTCATGGGGGTGCAGATTGCGGCTCTGCTAGTAGCTGCGGGGCGGCGCGTTCAGCTTTTTGATCTTGCCGATCCGTCTGATTCAGTCTCAGGTGCTCGATCTGGTATCAAGCTAGGGCTCAGCGCGCGTCCGCCCGTTTTTTATGTGCCTGAAATGGCCGACCAGATTGAACTCCGATCGTTTGACGACCTTTCTGCTCTGGCCGATGCCGACTGGGTTATAGAAGCCGTTGTTGAAGAGCTTTCCATTAAGCGAGAACTGTTGGCCCGCGTTGAGGCAGAAGTTTCAGGGCATGCTGTTGTCAGTAGCAACACGTCAGGACTTTCAATGGCCCAATTGGCCGCAGGGAGGCGCGCGGATTTTTCCCGTCGGTTTTTAGGCGTTCACTTTTTTAATCCCCCCCGGCATATGCGGTTGGTTGAAGTGATTCCAACTGCTGTCACGGATCGCGCCGCAGTAGAGCAGGTTACCGATTTTCTGCAAGGAACTCTGGGTAAGGGCGTAGTTGTCGCGCGTGACACCCCTAACTTTATTGCTAATCGCCTCGGGGTGTTTGCCATCCTTTCTATGCTCCACCTGATGGAACGAGAAGCGCTTAGCGTGCCTCTTGTTGACGCGCTGAGTGGCCCCCTCATGGGCCGTCCCAAGAGCGCTACATTACGGCTGTGTGATATAATTGGTCTCGATACGCTAGCCCGGGTGTCGCAAACGGCCTACGATGCGCTAGTGGATGATCCTTGGCGGAACGTTTTTTCCCTTCCCAGTGGCGTTGAGCGGATGCTGAATAACGGATTGTTGGGTGCGAAAAGCGGCGGTGGGTTTTACAGGAAAACCGCCGAGGGAATTTATGTCCTCAATATGGACACTCTCGAATACGAAGTGGGTGAAAGTCCGACATTGGACGGTTTGGCCGAACAAAAGGGTCGGCCTCATGATTTAGTGCGCGCTCTTTGGGATGAAGGTGGAAGGTGGGGTGAATTGGGCCGTGCGCATCTGAAGGAAGTTCTGCTGTACGCTGCTTGGCACGGAAATCAAATTGCCCGGGAGGCAGCCGATATAGATCGAGCCATGCGCTGGGGCTTCAACTGGGATTTTGGGCCGTTTCAGCTGGGGGATATGGTGGGTTGGGAGCACGTTATTGAAGGGGAACCAAGGGTGCCTCAGCAGATTACAGATATGCAGGCACGGGGGCATAAGACTTTTTATGACGGGAGTGCGGAGACTGCAAGTGGGGATCGGCCGCAGGTCGATGCTTCTTTCATAGATCGCAAGAGTGCGATCTATGAAAATGAAGAGGCCTACGTATGTCCGCTGCCCCAGGGCGCCGTTGCGCTGGTATTTTGTGGGAAAGTGAACACGCTGGGGCGAGGTGTGATTCAAGCGGTGCGCTGGATTATGGATGAAGCGGATGCAAATGGATTGATGCTGTGCGGTTTGCCGCCGCACTTTTCCGCTGGGGCAAACTTACAGTTTATACGGGGATTAGAAGGGGAAGATCTCGCCGACTTCTTGGTTGATTTCCAGCAGGCAGTCGAGTCCGTCCGACGAGCCCCCTTTCCCGTTGTGGCAGCCCTTAGCGGCCTGTGTCTTGGGGGCGGCTGTGAATTTGCCCTAGCTGCGGACCGGCGCATTGTTATGGCGGAGGTCCGTATGGGGCTTGTTGAAGCGGGCGTTGGCCTATTGCCAGCAGGGGGCGGTATCGCGCATATGGCGCGCACCCAGTGCGGAAAGAACCTGTGTGCTGGACATCAGGCAATAGCAGCGGGGGTGATGTGCGACAACGCATTTGAGGCTCGGGGTAGAGGACTGCTTGGAGACGACGATGTCATCCTATTTTCACAGGCACAACTCCTGCCCACGGCCGTTGAAGAGCTCTGCTCTCAAATGGAGTCGTGGAAGGAACGCCCTGCCGACGGGCTCATACCGGCGGTTGAGGCCGAGGTGCGTTCGGCTATGGATCAATGGATTGCGGATCAAGTTGAAGAGGGCTGTTTCACGGACCACGACGCCTTCTTGGGCCGCGTTCTAACGGGCGTGCTCTGCGGTGATCCAGAAGGAGCGACGGCTCGTAGAAACGAAGACGTGTTGGCTCTCGAACGCCAAGCCTTTATTCGTCTCTATGAATCGGAGCAGACGAAGCTGCGCATCGATCATATGCTAAAGACGGGTAAGCGGTTAAAAAACTAACGGAGAAAAAGTCTTATGGGTTTGCGGAGTCCGGCTGAATTCAAAGAGGGATTGCGCGATGGTAGAGAGATCTACTACCGAGGAGAGCTAATTGAGGACGTGGTTTCCCATCACGATCTCGGCATTGGTGTAGAGCACGTAGCGCTTGATTTTGAGATGGCTGAGGATCCGCTACACCGAGATCTAATGACTTGGGACGACCCCAATTTGGGCGAAACGGTCAGTCGCTATTTTAAGGTCCCATCAGACGGGGCAGATTTGCTGAATCGGCGCGAAATGATCGAGCGGTCTACCCGATTGGGAGATGGCGTTGTTCTGCTTATAAAAGAGATCGGGAGCGACGCTCTTTTCGCACTTGATTTGGTGACGTCGCAGATGGACAACCAATTGGGTACGGAATATCGGAAGCGTGTCGGGGAGTTTATACAGACATGTAAAAAGAAGGATCTGAGTTTGGCCGTTGCGCAAACGGACGTCAAAGGAGACCGTTCGCTCTTGCCGTCCCAACAGGAACATCCGGACTATTATGTGCATATTGTCGAGGAACGCTCTGATGGAATCGTGGTTCGAGGAGCTAAAGCACATACAACCTGTGCGCCCTACGTAGATGAACTCGTCGTCTTGCCCACGCGAGCCTTTAAAGAGGACGATGCGGCCTACGCGGTCTCCTTTGCCATACCAGTTAACGCACCTGGAGTTAAGCTTATTGCGAGTCCTTTTGGCTCGCCGCCTGCCAATGCTTTTCATCACCCCGTCAGCTCTGGGCATCGGATGATCGATACGCTGACGATCTTCGATGATGTATTTATCCCCAATGAGCGGATCTTCTTAAAGGGGGAATGGCAATATGCTGGGTTATTGGCCAACACATTTGTAGAGTACCACCGATTCACAGCAGTCTCTTATAAGCCCCCTCTGTGCGACCTTTTTATTGGCGCTGCCGCTCTGCTTGCGCATTATAACGGCATTGGAAAGGCGAGCCACGTGCGGGAAAAGCTGACTAAGCTCATTTCGTATGCCGAAACGGTGCGGGGGCTGAGCCTCGCTGCTGCGCACGAGTGTAGCCAGCGTGAAACGGGATCTGTCGTGCCCAATGTCATTTATTCGAACCTGGCGAAATTCCATTTTGCCAATGGCTACCACGAGGCGGTTTCATGGGTTCAGGATATTGCGGGTGGGCTTGTTGTAACAGGTCCATCTGAAGAGGATTGGCTGAATCCGCAGACGCGGCCTTATATCGAGCGCTTTCTGGGTGGGAGTCAGGGCGTGGGAGCCGAAGAGCGACTTCGGGCTTTAAATCTAGTGCGCGACCTGACGGCTTCTACGTTTGGCGGCTACAACGAATTTTTGGCCATTCATGCGGAAGGGTCCCTTGAGACGCAGAAGATTACGATTTTACGCGATTATGACGTTGCTCGCTGCGTAGAACTGGTTCAGCGGATACTGCGCTCTTAAGTCGTTTTTATGCTAAGGATCTCCTTTTCCGGTGTCTTTTAGTATTACCCTTTCTCACGCAGTCTTTGCGCTCAATGAAAAAGCGCGTAGAAATCTGTGTGCCCTTTTTCCTCCTGAATTAGCTGCTGATATAAAACCTCCCTCCTGCCAGAAAGAGAGCTGGGAAGAGGATATGCTGGATCAACAGCTCTATCTCGACGCCGAGTCGGATGGAACGATCCTAGCTGGTTGGGATGGGGAAGGTCGGGGAGAGGCTTTTACCAGGTTATGTGTGATTGTATTGGCAAAGGCCGACGACCCGGGGATAGGGGGCGCCTTTCTTTATGCCCTACCCCTGCATATGCAGGCTGCTATTCTGCTTGAGTTGCTGACCAGATCATCCCTAACCTGTATGCGTGGTTTGGAGGGAAAAGAGGCAGAACTTATAGCTTGGATGCGGCAGCAGCTCGGGACTAATGAGCGCTGGGGTGGGCAGTGGGTGGCAGAGATTATGCGGAGCGGTTCAGGGAGGGCTATGCAGGTTCTACTCGAGGCATTGGATGGCCTCGATCGCCCGTCAACTCTCATATTGCAGCAGCACCTTTTCCAGTTTACCGACCTATTTGCACTGTCTGCAAGGGATTTCCAACTCGTGCTATCTTCTGAGTCCAATGAACAGATTGCACTCGCTCTCCAGGGAATTTCAGAAGGACAGGTCGATCAAGTATTGGAGCATGTTTCTCCGCGCAGGCGACGGTTAATCATCGAAGAGGCCGAGCGATACGTCGATGCGAGCTCTGATGAAATAGTCGTTGCCTGTCAGGCAATTATAACAACGGCACGTCTTCTACAGCGCCGCCATCGCATTACGTCATTCATACCGGGTTTAAGCAAAACGCCTCAGTCTGGCGTAGACCCGCCCACAGAGAATCAGGGTGGAGCAGAGGCTGAATCTAACGCGCCCAATGAATCATCGGAAAATCGAGAAAGGAAATCGCTTTCGCGGAGCAAATCATCAATTTCTTTTCGATGGGTAGGTCTGGGAATGGTTGTTGGTCTCTCAGTGGTATGGTTTCTGATAACGGGTGATTTCACCACTGGTGACTCGGTGGAAAAGAGCGAAGGGGTAAAGGAGCGGTGGGTGGTTGGTGGAACATCGAATCGAGACGGTGGACTAGAGGGTGCCGACGCACATCGCCCAGTAAAAGACGGTGGGCAAGGGGGGACCGTGGTCCATGGTGCGTCGGACATTATTGCCACAGGTGATTATAGTGTTAGACTGGATCAAACACTGGCCGAAAATGATTCTACGGGGCGCGTGCTTTTTTTACGAGTGGGGGAAGTACGTGCCCATATGTTGGAAGATAACTTTTTTATCCAAACGCCTCTAATCCGAGTTGGAGGGCCAATGGGAGCACGATACCATGTCCGCGTGGTTTTAGATGCAACGTCAGAAGTGCGGGTAGAAGAGGGATGGGTAGATGTAAAATCGATTAAGGCACCTATAACCACGGTAAGAATAAACGCAGGACAGACGCGTAGGTTTACCCACGGCGCATGGGAATAGAAGAGAAAAAATGATGGAAATTTATATTTCTGGCATATTTATGAAAAAAAATCTTGAAATTTACGCGTTATAGTTATTATATTAGTTGTAGTTGAAACCGGCACCTCTCCTAGCCGGGCTGTATCGGATGCGGTCCCTTCCCCTATGTCCGGTGCGTTTTATCCCTGTATTCACACTCACGTTTTGAGTTTTTGACCATAGCCGACTGTGCGCTCCCCACGAGGGCTCATTGCAATTAGAGGAGGGCAGCCAGTTATGACAACACTGCAGACCGATTCCCTAGTCGATCGCTATTTCCATGAGATTGAGGATTCCGTAGGTCTATCTTCGGAAGCCGAGGTCGAGATGGCTAGGCTGATAAAAGAGGGGAACGAAGAGGCTCTTTCCAATTTGGTGAAGGCCAACCTGCGCTTTGTTGTAAGTGTGGCCAAACAGTATCAGAATCTTGGATTGCCGCTTTCAGATCTCATCAACGAAGGCAATCTGGGTCTTATGATTGCCGCCAAGCGTTTTGATGGCACAAAGGGGTTCAAATTCATTTCCTATGCAGTATGGTGGATTCGACAATCCATCCTACAGGCGCTTGCAGAGCAGTCGCGCATCGTGCGCCTGCCTCTCAATCGGATAGGTGAACTCACTCGAGTTAACAAGGTGCTCAACAAACTGGAGCAGCGGTTAGGACGTCCGCCTGAAGTCGACGAAATTGCCGATGAACTGGAAGTGGAGCCCGGTGATATGGAGCTGCTTATGCGCCTGGCTCAGCGTCCAGTCTCGCTGGAGATGCCCTGTGACGACTCTGAGCCTGATCGAACCTACGGGGATTTAATTCCCGATGACAATGTGCCTTGCAGCGACGAAGTCCTTTCGGACGAGCAGCTGAGAGGGGAAGTACAACGGGCTATGCACGCGCTGACCGAAGGAGAAGCTCGAGTGCTCAAGATGTACTATGGTCTTGAAGGACACGAAGCCATGACCCTTGAGGAAATCGGTGCTTATGTCGGACGTACTCGGGAGCGCGTTCGACAGATTAAAGAGAAAGCGCTGCAGAAACTGCGTCATCCGGCTCGGAGTGATACTCTAAAGGAATACTACGCAGATTAGCTCTGAGTGTCTTGACAGATACAGGGGCCTGCGCTTATTTTATTCGCACAGTTTGATGTGATCCGGCGTAGCTCAGCTGGCAGAGCGGGTGACTGTTAATCACTTGGTCGTTGGTTCAAGTCCAACCGCCGGAGCCACTTGAAAAGCCCCCGAAGATTTCTATCTTCGGGGGCTTTTTGTATTTAAAACTAGGAGTCAAGTCTGTGGGTAGGATCTTCTTGCTCTGTATATGCGTTGCTGCTGGGGGAAGCATACACTGTGGGTCTGATCGGGACAGAGACCGATCTTCAGATGTGGTAGATCCCAGTAACTCTGAACTCGCGTTAGTGGCTCCGCTCCCTGGGGGGGAAGCCATGGCGTTTGCATGGATTGAACCAGGACGCTTTCTGATGGGCACTCTTGAATCGGAAGTAGGACGGAGAGAAGATGAAGGGCCACAGCATGAAGTGATGCTGAGCGAGGGGTTTTATATGGGAGCGCACGAAGTGACTCAGGGGCAGTGGATAGCGGTTATGGAAACAGTACCTTGGCTTGGTGAAGATTTTATGCAGTTGGGTCCCGACCATCCAGCGGTCTACATTTCTTGGCAGGACACGCAAGATTTTATCAGGACCCTAAATAATGCGGCCGGCGATTCACTGTACCGTTTGCCTAGCGAGGCAGAATGGGAATATGTGGCAAGAGCAGGTGGAAACCAGAGATGGTTTTTTGGCGATGACGTGGAGCAGTTGACAAGCCATGCCTGGTACAGGGATAATGCCTGGGACCAGGGATTGCGATATGCTCAGCCAGTGGGTGGAAAAAGTCCCAGTGCCTGGGGGATACACGATCTGTACGGAAACGTCTCAGAATGGTGCCAAGACTATTACGGCCCCTATAATTCAGATGTGAAAATAGATCCGCAGGGGGCTGTAGCCGGAGCAAACCGCTCAGTTCGCGGTGGGGCGTTCAACAGTCGGGTGCGAAGCGTGCGGTCTGCCGATAGATCCGCTAGTGGGCCGGGCTACCGAAGGAACTTTAACATTGGTTTCCGGATCGTACGTAGAAAGTAGACGGTCTTGCTCATTGCAATCGAAGAGTGATTAAAGAGTCACCGAAACGGCACCAGAGGCGCGTCGAGCTTTATCAAGCGCCTCGTCAATGGTGGCCCCTCGAGCAAGCGCTACGCCCATGCGTCGTTTACCTGCTACGGTGGGCTTTCCAAAGAGACGCAGCTGGGTGTCGGGATCGCTTAGTGCGGCTTCAAGTCCTCCAAATTGGACCTGGTCTGATTCGCCTTCGACTAGCACGACGCTTGAGGCGGACGGGCCATGCTGGTAAATATTTGGAATGGGGAGTCCTAAAATTGCGCGGGCATGGAGGGCGAATTCGGACAAGTCTTGGGAAATCATTGTGACCATGCCGGTATCGTGCGGTCGGGGAGATACCTCACTGAAGTAGACAATATCCCCTTTGATAAAGAGCTCGACTCCGAACAGTCCGTGGCCTCCTAAGCCTTCCGTGATGGCATGGGCGATATGTTCGGCTTCGGCGCGAGCTGCCTCACTCATGGGTTGAGGTTGCCACGATTCTCTATAATCTCCATCAACCTGTACGTGACCGATCGGGTCACAAAAGCTCGTACCCCCGGAGTGCCGCACTGTGAGCAAGGTGATCTCATAGTCAAAATCGACGAATCCTTCGATGATTACGGTGCCTGCTCCTGCTCGTCCACCTTCTTGGGCATACTGCCAGGATGCTTCCACATCTGCATCGCGGCGAACAGTGCTCTGACCTTTACCCGACGAACTCATGATGGGCTTGACTACACAGGGGAGCCCGATTTCTTCTATCGCTTTTTTGTAATCTGCTTCTGTGGAGGCAAAGCGGTAGGGTGAGGTGCGTAATCCCAATTCTTCTGCCGCTAGCCTTCGGATGCCCTCGCGGTTCATAGTCAGCTGGGCTGCGCGTGCGGTGGGTATAACTCGATAGCCTTCGGTCTCTAAATCGACGAGGGTATCCGTAGCAATAGCTTCGATCTCGGGCACAATAAGGTCTGGTTTTTCGTTTTCAATAATCTCCCTTAGCGCGGTCCCATCTAACATATTGAGGGTATAGGAGCGATGGGCGACCTGCATAGCAGGGGCATTTTCATAGCGGTCAACGGCTATGACCTCAACGCCGAGGCGCTGTAGTTCAATTACCACTTCCTTGCCTAATTCGCCGGAACCGCAGAGCACTACCTTTGTTGCCGTTGTAGAAAGGGGTGTTCCAATGCTCGCCATGGGGATTACCTCACTTTTATGCGTCGCAGGCCTGTTTATTAGACTTTAAATAAAGGGTTGGTGCGACACATTACAAGCGCGTAGTCTCGACCTATTTGAAAAGGGTGCTGTAGATGCCATAGCCAGCGGGCTCGAGGCTATCGGCTGGGACAAAGCGCAGGGCCGCTGAATTTATACAGTAGCGCAGGCCGCTTGGTTGGGGGCCATCCGTAAAAACGTGTCCCAAATGGGAATCGGCATACTTACTTCTGACCTCTGTTCGAGTCATTCCCCAACTTGTATCGAGGTGTTCTACTATGTTGTCCTTAACCAGAGGTTGAGTAAAGCTCGGCCATCCTGTGCCGGAGTTAAATTTATGGGTCGAACTAAAGAGCGGTTCTCCAGACACTATGTCCACATAAATACCCTCTCTTTTGTTGTTCCAGAAGGTATTCTCAAAAGGTTGTTCGGTCCCATCTTCTTGAGTTACTTGGTATTGTAATGGGGTGAGTAGGTCCCGTATCTCCTCAGCGGAAGGTTTACTATAGGTTGGAGAAGAGATGGATGGGGGGGCTTTCTCTTCGCCCCAGAACTCAGCGATAAATCGATCGCGTCCCGATCCAGTTCGATAGCGCTGGTAATGGCTATGATTTTTTATGTGGTAATTCTGGTGATAGTCCTCAGCTGGATAGAAAGCCATGGCGGGACGAATCGGAGTCACAATTGGTTTGGAAAAACGTCCAGAGCGTTCGAGAGCGTCCTTTGATGCTTCTGCCTGAATGCGCTGCGCTTCGTTCTCGTAAAATATGGCCGAAGTGTATTGGTGTCCGCGATCGTAAAAGGAGCCCCCGGAATCGGTTGGATCAAACTGTTGCCAGAATAGACCCAACAGGTCTGAATAGGTTATTGTCTCGGGGTCGTATGCGATACGTACGGATTCTATATGGTCTGTTTGGCCCGTGCTCACCTCTTTATACGTTGGATTGGGTTGAGTTCCTCCTGTATAGCCTGATATGGCAAAGTATACCCCGGGCACTTTATCAAAGGGGCCTTCTATACACCAAAAACATCCACCTGCAAAGGTCGCCAGAGCTGCATTAGGTGGAGCCTGGTCGAGCGCGGTCTTTCCCTCTATTTGTGCACCACTGTCTATGAAAAACAGGAATACGGCTACGGCAATAACTGCACTGGACACTCCCAGCCAAGACGTTTTCATAAACATTTCCTCTCTTGTAATTGGATTATCTATTTTGAATATACCCCCAATGGGTCGCAGGTATACAGGAAAGACGCTCCAATCATAAAAAAGATCTGGATTACTCCGTATGTTTGCTTTTTAAGGACTCAATTGCCCGGGCAAGAGCCCGGCGATGTTGGCGCAGAGGGGTTGGATCGCGGTTAAACTCTTGGAGCGAAATGCTAACACCTTCCGGAACTTCAAGAAGCGATTCGTAGCGTTCTTTCTCTGATTTTGAGAGATCTTTTCGGCCTTTTAAAAGCTGTCGAAGAATAGAAAAATATTCGTAATCTTCGATGCCATCCCGCAGCATTTCCCACCGTTGGCTGTCGATAGGGCCTTGAATAAGGGGCGTTGTTGAGCCGTTAAAAGCGTTTTGGGGAGGATATATAAAGCGGCCGTCACCGTTTCCCCAGGGACGCCTAGTTCCCTTAGGGGCGCTGTAAGTACTTACCCAACTCATGGGGTCAGCATAGGGATTTTGCTCCGCGTGGGTATAGGCAGCTCCGCTATGCCAGTAGTTGCTTTGCCAAATGAGAATCCCCTCGATACCCCGTTGCCACGTCTGCCAAAGCCATGTTCGGAGCTCGAGGCCGGCTCGGTCGATGAAAAGTCCGGCGAAGGGAGCCTTGGGCTGGGTGCAGATATACCACCAATAGGTATCTCCTCTTTCGCGTCTTTCTGTGCTGTAATGTGGTTGGAAATGTGAGGTGAGCGGGCACCATATGGTCGGTCCACCTACAAGTGCTTCCTCGACCTGCTCTGTGAGCAGGCGGCGAAGGGCCGGCGCGTGCCGAGCTAGTTTAGAAAACCCACGCTTGACAAAGGGGTAATCTGTTGGCCTGGGTTCGTCAAAGAAGTAGACGTATGCCTCGTCCAATAATCCGATCTCTCCTAGATGGCGCTCTAATTCACCTAGATAGCGTTGGAGTGCTTCTTCGTAGCGTGGATCTCCCTCGCTAAACCCGTTGAGGCTTGGAGTGATTTGGCGAGTATAATCGCCGGATCCCAGACCTGAAACGGCCAATCGAAAAGAGTTGAAGCCATAGTCCCCAACGGCTTTTTTCATGGACCGATCCCAAGCAGACCAATCAAACTCGGGAACCGTTTGTTTCCACGATACGCGTATTGGATCAAGCGGAGCTGGATCGTAGGGAGAAATCCGATGCGCTGAGAAATTTTCCAAGTAGAGGTCGAGGACGCGTCGTTTATCTTCCAATGTTGAAAGGTTGTGGTAGCGGATCACATTGGAAAAGGAAAATCCAAAAGCTGTGCTGCAACTCATCTGGTGGGGCAGGGAAAAGTCGTATACCTCAACTGTGAGGGGGACGGAAATCTCTCTGTTATCATGGCGCACTAATAAAGCCCCTTTGTACAAACCAGGGGGCGTCTGTTCTGGAATATGCACTCGGATCCAAAAGGGATGATGGATTCCCTCGCGTAAGTCTATGGGACTTTCCAGGGGCAATAGGGGGTCGGGCCAAAGGTCGGCCGTTCCAAGGGGATCGCTCGGCTGAGTAATTTTTACGTAGGCGACTTGGAGGACGTCAATGGCATCCCTCCCAAGCGTATCTCCAGACGCATTTGTAAGCACCGTTTTGTGAACGGTGAGTGACTTGAGAGGTTTATTGGGGAAGAGAACGAGCTGTATTGCTTCCCGCTCTCCACCGGCAGCGCTCAGAAAAAGACCTTTGGTCTCGCGGGTTGGTAAAGGTCGATTGCGGTCTACTTTCCAGCCCGAGTCAATTTGCCACAGCGCAGTATCAGCCATGCGCATAGGCAGAAGAAAGCCCGGTTGGGCGGCATAGAGTGCGGGTATATGAAATTCTACCTTAGCTCTGTAGGAGGGCGATTCATCCCAGCCAATATTTAAGGTATGAGATCCTATTTCTTGGAGCGTATAGGGCAATGAAAACACTTGCTTACCAGGATGGATGAGGACAGTTGAGTCCGCACGAGAGATCTCTTCTCGCCCTGCGGTAGAAAGGGTTAGACTTGGTCTGAGCAATAGGCTTTTATTCAGCTTCGAATGGACAGAGAGAGCAACGGAGTCGGGGCGGCCGGGTCTGAGTCGGCCCAGGGAGATAAGATGCACGTCTAACGCTTCTGGGCTGTGCTCAAGGGTAGCGAAAGAGGTCTGCCCTCTTAGGTCCGGCGGATTGCCGTCTAACCGAGCGGAATAAGCGTAGGTGACGACTTGGAAAGCAGCTGGCTGGTCAGCGGAGGATCGCAGGCGGATCCAGAGGTCGGCCGAGGGAAGTAGCTTCGGGGGAATGGGGAAGGTCGCTCCCTGCGTCTTTTCGATATATCCCAGGGTGACATAGTGGTCTCGGTCCTTGCTCACCTCTATGAGGAGACGCCCCGATTCGTAGTGTCCTACTGCAACCTCAACGGCGGCGGTGCGCTGTGGGAAGCCTTCTACTCGATGGTGGTACTCAACGTAGGAATTGGGTCCAAATATCCATCTATTGGTGTTAAAAATAGAAGAGTGTGCAGAGAGCGTGCGGCTGTGGTTGCCCGACGGGCCGTGAAAAGGGGCTCGGAACGTGTAGTGGCCCTCGTCTATCGATTCACCGTCACCGAGAACAATGTCATTATGACGAGAATAAACAGCTTGCACGGGTGCGATGTGCACTTCGTCAAAGGCGATCTCCCCTTGAATTTTCCACTGGCCAAAACGAAGAAAGGACCGTGCACTATTACGTTGCGAAGGCGCGGTGAAGATAGATCGATAGCGCTTCCATTCCGTAGGTACTTGGCCCAAGTCTCTATTGCAAAAGCGAGGACCGCTTATGGCAGAACCTCGCTCTGAACCCAGACTACGGCTGTAAAACGTCATCGCATAGGTTTGATTCGGGGCAAATTGGATGGGGTCAGAATGCCAATAACTCGTATTCGTTCCGTCTCCTATAGCTGTTACTGCGCGCTGAGAGACCCCTTCGGTTGGTCCCAACCACCGACCCGTCTCAGGAGTAGAGAGATGCCAGTCGATGGGGATATTTTCACCTATCTCAAACGAAGCATTGGACAGGGGGAGAGGTTGGCTCCATAGGGGAGCTGACAGGGCTAGCTGAACAGATAAAAACCACAGTAAAAAGGCGTTTAATTTCCCGCTAGGTCTCTGAAGATGCATAGTCTAATTATATCTGTAAGTCGAGCTAGAAGTATTGGCCCATGCCCAGAGAGAAGTGCCAACTTCTCAGGCTATTCCTTGCCACGTCTATACGCCAAATAGGCGTGTTGTATACACGCGTGAGGTTTAGGCGCAAGCCCAGGCCCATCGCGCTGTATAGCGAGGGTTTTTCGGGGGCGGTCCAAGCTGCGCCAAGATCACCAAAAAAGGTCCCTCCTAGCGTAGCCCACGAGGTGTGGAGAAACGTCGGGCGAAGCTCTCCGTTTACGGTCAGTCGCCGGTTACCCACCCACTTATTCGAGGGGAAGCCGCGCAGTCCAGTCGCCAGGCCGAGGGACAACTGCTGAATTCCTTCGGGGCGATGGAGTGCGTCTACCCTCAGCCGAAGGGCAAGACTGTGATTGGCGCCAACGCGTCGGTAGGCCCGCAGTTGTAAGAGAAAAATACTGTGTTCAAACCGAGCATTTGTTCGTCTAGTGTCCAGGTAAAGGGTTGAAAAGAGATAGACCTTGTTTTGAATACGCCATCGGGGAGCCAGATATAAACCCCAGGTATAGTAAGACGGGGCGCCGGCTGAACGGCCCCGCGTATATCCCAGGCGGAACCTGAGAGAAGAGCCCGTTTGGATATCTTCAATGGGGCCCAGCTGTTGAACAAACCTATCCGTGTTATAGCGGGGCTGCCACAGCGTCAGTGAAAGAAGCGTATACAGGCTTGATCGGAGACGTGGGTTATAGATGTCTCCGGTCTGTTCGGGAGCTTTACGGTCTAGATACCCCACTTCGATTTTGGGGCGGATTTTCGTATCCTTCCCGTGCGAAGTTCCATACCAGAACCGCGCTCTGCGATGAGATGTCTCATACTGGGCGATCACGGTCCCGGCTCCAAATAGCCTCTTTTGTGAACGGCCATCTCTCAAGCCTAATCCATAGTGAGTGCGACTTTCAAGGGTGCGGAAGGGCTTGCTGAATATCCACTGCACGTCGTGACCTTCACTGGAGCCATAAGCCCGCGCAAATACGGAGTGTTCCGAGCCTAATAGCCGGCGCTTCGAAAATGAAATCTCTGCGCTTTTACCGATGTATGATTGGTCGGCCAAGGCGATGCGAAGGCGTTCTCCTCGTCCCCCAACGTTGTAATCGAAGGCGGCTAATCCGTACTCGAGCTGGTTTATCGACCCGGCAATCGTGGGCGATAGAACCCGAGCATAGAGGTCTTGAATGCGTACTTCTATGTGCAGATCAGACCCTTTTCTATGCGGTATGATCTGGATACGGCCCAGAAAAGGGAGGCGTCTCAAGTTGCGCGCGGACTCAGCTATACGCGTTGAGTCGATGGTGTCGCCTACCTCAAAGAGCAGTTCTCGCTCAATCGTTTTGACGCGAGTTCGTTCTAAGCCCACAACGGAAATGGTGCGAATGGTCTGTGCACTCGCCGCTGTCTGGCAGTATACTATGAGGGCGAAAACTAGCATTAAGCGCTTCACAAACGTAATCTTAGCGGCGCACGGTGCGCCATGTCAACGGTAAAGAGGGGTCTATGTCGCTTTTTAGTGAGATGAAAGGCATTTTCGGTCTGTTGCCCACGCCCTATGATGCTGATGGGGAGGTGCTTGAACGGGACCTGCGGGCAGCGGCTGATTTTTGCTGTAGGAGCGGGCAGCACGGGATCGTATGGCCGGTTATGGTGGGAGAGTTTTACTTTTTAGGAGAGGACGAGCGAATTCGACATTTGGAAACGGTGATGG
>CALDFW010000144.1 GCA_937942165.1 uncultured bacterium
GAGCGTGGATTCAAGTTGAGCTCAGGCGGATCGGACAATCATCTCATTCTCATTGATGTTACTAGCAAAGGCCTGACGGGCCGGCAAATGGCCAAGGCGCTAGATGCGTCAGGCATCGTTTGTAACTTTAATAGAGTTCCCTTTGATCCGCGTCCGGCGATGAATCCCAGCGGCATCCGCATTGGCACGCCGGCTATTACCAGCCGCGGGTTTGGAGCCGATGAGATGGTGCAGTTGGCTGAGTGGATGGATCGCGTAGCGCAGGTGCGCGCCGATGATGCCCTAGATCTGGACGGCCGCAAGAGTGCCTACCGCGAGATTGCTAGCCAAGTGCGCGCCCTGTGCGATCGCTTTAAGGCGCCCGGCTTGCTCTACGATGGAGACGGTCGCGCCGTCGGTTAGTTCGCGCTCTAACCACAGAGAGATCTTATGAAGATAAAGCGCATTCATCTGCGCGTAGTGAATGTGCCCGAGCGGCAGCACGTAATGCCTTGGTGGTCTGACGGTCATTACGGCCAGCCGCTGCATCAGCGGGCAGAGCACGGCATCGCCGAGGTGGAGACCGATGCGGGACTGATCGGCCTGACGCAGATAGAGCGTTTTACGTCCGATGCCGTTGTTGAAGAGCAGCTCAACGGATGGCTTGGGCGCGATGTACTCGCGGTCAATCTCATGGAGCCGGCGGCGGTGATGAGTGGCTCTTTTGAAGCTGCGATACTAGATTTGCGCGCACAGGCCCTCGGCGTGCCGGTTCACCAGCTTCTGGGAGGCCGTCTGCGCATGTGGGTTCCCGTAACGCAGTGTACGGGCTATAAATCTCCCGAGAATACAGCTAGAGATGCACAGTGGGGATGGGAGCAGGGATTCCGCCACTATAAGATGAAATGTATCACGGCAGCAGAGACAACCGTTGAAGCGCGTTTGCGCTACGTTGTTGATCGCGTGGAAGCCATCCATCGCGTGCTGCCCGATATGATGGTTCGACCCGATATTCGCTGGCGCTTAGAAGACGTATGGGTAGCCCAAGAGCTAGTCCGCCGCCTGCAGGGTCACGCTCTCGAATGCCTAGAGAGTCCAATTGCCAAACAGGCGGCAGCGGGTACGTTTTCCGAATGGCGGCGTCTTCGCCAGACTATTGCGCTGCCCGTGGCAGATCACGTATCGGACGCTGCGGACCTGATTCGTCGCTTTCAGGCCGAGGCGTTGGATTATGCGATTGTTGGTGCGGCCACCGCTACCGCTACGCTGGCTCAGTCTCGGCTGGCGCACAGTTTGGGTATGGGCGGTTGGTCGCAGACCGTTGCCTATGGTCCAGGAGCGGCCTTGGGTCTACACGTAGCCGCTTGTATGCCCAACCTCAGTCAGCCCTATGATATGGTGGGTCCCATGGCCTGGCAGGATGACCTGACGAATGAACCCTTCGAATTTGCCAACGGAGCATTCTGCGTTCCGGATCGCCCCGGACTGGGTTTTACCTTAAACCGAGATGCTGCGCAGCAGTATCTCGTGCGCGAGAAAGTCTTTCAACTATGAGCAACGTATACGAAGCGCTCGGCGTGCCAACCGTCATAAATGCCGTAGGGCCATCGACGCGACTAAGCGGTGGCATTATGCGTCCCGAAGTGGCTGAGGCCATGGCTGCGGCCTCGCAGCACTGTGTAGATATCGCTCAGCTACAGGCGCGCGCTAGTCAGGTGATTGCAGAATACACGGGCGCCGAGGCCGGCTATGTGACGAGCGGAGCGGCGGCGGGCTTACTCTTGGGTACGGCGGCCTGCGTCACGGGGCTGGATCCGGGTAAGATGAATCGCCTGCCCGATACTACGGGTATGAAAAACGAAGTGATTATGGCCCGCAGTCACCGCAACTTCTACGATCACGCAGTGCGGTCTGTAGGCATCAAGCTGGTAGAGGTGGGCATCGCAGATCGATTTAGCGGTGCCGGCGTGCGCGATGCTGAAGGATGGGAAATAGGTGCCGCTGTCAACGAGCACACAGCTGCGGTCGTATACGTCTCCTATGCGCACACCCAGCCGCCCTTAGCCGAGGTTATAGCCGCAGCACATGCACACGGTGTGCCAGTTATCGTAGACGCGGCCGGGCAGGTGCCCCCAGTGGACAATCTAAGGCGCTTTATCTCCGAAGGGGCCGATTTGGTGGCTTTCAGCGGAGGGAAAGCGATTGGCGGCCCGCAGAGTTCGGGAATCCTATGCGGGCGCGCTGACCTCATCACGTCTGTCGCGCTGCAGCATCTCGATCTAGACGTGATGCCTGCGCTGTGGAATCCGCCGCCCGAGCTGATAGACCGCGCGCAGTTGCCCGGCGCTCCGCAGCACGGGATCGGTCGACCGTGTAAAGTGGGTAAGGAAGAGATTGTCGGACTACTGACGGCTCTGAGGCTCTTTGTCGAGGAAGATCCCGCAGTGCGTCATCAACGTTGGTTGGATAAGATGACAGCGCTGGTGCAAGAATGCGGCACGCTTGCCCATGCAACGGCTGAAGTCGTGGCCGATCGCAAGCGCGTCGCGGTGCCAACGGTGCGTTTAACGCTGGACGAAGAGAGCGCAGGGCTGTCCGCGCTTGAACTCGTGCGCGCACTCGAGGAAGGCACGCCGAGCATTGCGGCGAACCCGACCTACGTGCAGGAGGGCGTGGTTGTATTCGGGCCGATGTGCCTAAGATCGGGCGAAGAGTCGGCGATAGCTGCGCGTCTGCGCGCACTGCTTGGCGCATAGACAGAAGCTCTAGGGGCGGTCTACTACGCGTTGTTTAGACGAGGGTGGGGATAAACTATTCCCACCCTTTTTCTTTGGTTTCTGATCTGCCTACGCCATCTAAGGATGCGGCGTTTGCACGCCAGTAGCGCTGGTAAATCTGGCTGCCAAAATCTTCAAAATCCTCGCACAGGAAAAACATGCCGCCGTTTATAAGTCGTCCGCCCGCTTGCAAGTGGTCGAGCAAGGCGCGGCGTAGGCTCGTATCGCGGGGCGCCGTAGCGATGTCGATATCGTCTCGGCCAAAAATAAATCTTAGACCCGAGCGATCTCCCGAAGGAATGGGGTAGAGGTAGAGCTCCCGCTGCCACAGCACCATATTCGAATCGTCTCTGTATATATGGGCTAGCTGTGGATTGAGAATCCAAGAACTGCAGGCAAAGGCCGATGGAGACTGCGTGGGGTAATGCTGTGCGAAAAAATCCAAGGCGTGCCTCATAGACTGCTGGCAGCTAGCCAGGCTCATCTGTCCTCCACTGGGAATATGCACGTCGAAAATGAGATCGCCCGGACTTAAGACGGGTTTCCATTCATCGGAAGATAACGTGCAGAGCGCCGCGGTTGCATAGCCGCTGGGCCTAATAGCCAAGCCGCGTATGTATCCATCTTGCTCGGAGAGCGTAGCGCGCTGTGCGCTGGAATCGTCGTCTGCGGCGACCAGCCCCTTGTCGTCGAAGTAGGTGCCGTCGGCCGCGAGCGCGATCACCTGACGAGTTGGGGTATGGCGGTATACGTGAACGTGCGATCCAAAGGGGCGGATCATGTATTCTAGTCGTCCGACGCGATACAGATGGTTGAGCACGTAGTTACGCACCCAGTAAATGCTGCCGGGAAAAACGCCGATGCGTCCCTCGTGGTGCTGATTGTAGCGCCACAGCGTCTCCGGATAGTGGCGACCGCAGCTGGCGCGACTGATGTCGTCGGGAATGCCGAGTTTGGCATGGGCTGCACGTATGCGGGGGATGGCGGCTAGGGCTACCAATAGATAAAATGCGTCCGCCCGTTCTCCTAGGGACGAATTGAGGGAGGGCCACTGGCGGATTTGGTCTGCTTCGTATTGGGGGTATTCGCACAGAAGGCGTTGACAGTGCCACGCTAAGGCTAAAAGTGCGGGGGCCGATGCGATGCGCTCGGCGGTTTCATAGAGCGCTGGCAGCACGTCATCGGACAAGTTTCCGAGTCGGACGCAGTCGCGTATCGCATCGGGTTGTAAAAAAGACGGTCGGACGCTGGGTTTAGCAGCGGCCGACTCTTCCCAGTGCGGTGCAAATAGTTCGATGGTTCCCTCTAAACGGAGCGTCTGTAGCACCTCGTGAAGGTGCAGTGGAGTCGGGGGACGAGACATAGAGGTCTATTCTCTTCGGGCGGAAAGTTGGGTAAGAGAAGCGGCGATGCTCTTACGCGCACGGACTCCTACGTGTCTTGAGCACCCCAGTAGGCAGCGCCCAGTAGGGCGGTCTTGTCGTTTAGCACCACGTGAACGGGAATCGATTCGAGCGCCGGTCTCATGCGCCCCTTGTGTAGGAATCCTTCCATGAAGCGGCCGTGCTGTAGGCGTGCTATAATTTTGGGTGCGACCCCTCCACCTATATATAGACCCCCGGTCGACATGAACTTAAGGGCTAGGTTGCCTGCTTCGCAGCCGTATAGATAGATGAATAGATCCATCGCTTCTCCGGCCAACTCACACTGCTCCTCCAAAGCCGCATTAGCGATGATATTGGAGCGATCGCCCTCGGTTAGGGCGTCACGCATCCACTTGCTCTGGCGTTCGGGCTGGCGCTCACACAGAAAGTCGTAAATCGACGCTAGGCCCGGTCCGGATACAATGCGTTCCCAGCTTACGTGGTCAAACTGTTTCTGCAGATAGCGTCCAAGGTCGGCTTCCAGATCGCTGCTGGGTGAAAACGTGGAATGTCCGCCTTCCGAGGCAATTGAGACGTGGCGCTCACCGGCCCAGACCAAGCCTCCTTCGCCCAAACCCGTTCCAGCCGCTATGACGGCAATATTGCCCTCGGCATCGCGCTCGCCCGGGTTAAGCGTATATAAATCGTCTTTCTGCAGGGCAAGCGTTCCGTACGAAGTGGCTTGCAAATCGTTTAACAGGTCGACCTGCACAACGCCCAGCTGGCTCTTTATCTGCTCGGGATCAATCATCCACGGTAGATTGACTGCGCGCACGGGTAGCTGGCGCACGGGGCCGGGAACGCCGATCACAATTCGCTGGGGTTTTTGACCACTCTCCGTTACAAATGCGGCCAATAGTGCGCTGATATCGGCGTAGTCGCGCGTGGTATAGCGGGCTTCGAATAGGGGTTCAAAGCCGCGTTCGCTCGGTTGATATATTGCTAAATAGGTCTTGGTTCCGCCGACGTCGCCGGCCAGTACTATAGTTCCACCCATTTTCTCCACTCCTCGTCCATGAGTGCATTGGCTTCCTTTGGACCCCAGCTACCTGCGGGATAGGAAGGCACGTGACCGGAAAAAGTTGCGTGCCATGCTTCTAATAGGGGCATCAGTAATTCCCACGATTTTTCTATCCAGTCGCTGTCGGCGTAGAGCGTAGCATCGCCCTGGAGACAGTCTAATAGAAGTGTTTCATACGCA
>CALDFW010000145.1 GCA_937942165.1 uncultured bacterium
CTGGAGTTAAGAACATTCCGAGATCGTCTGAGAAGCCAGTACGTAATTTAAGGATTGATAACAATCTTTGGGCTGAGGTCGTAGCTAGGACTGAGAGGGACAATCTATCGCTGACTGGTGTTGTGGAATCAGGCTTGAGAAAACACCTACATGTGGACTTTGAATCTTAGAGAGGGTAAAAGATCCCCTCTCTCGCATTGGAATATTTAAAAGGAGATCTGATATGTGGGATATTTTTTGGAATCCGTTTTTGTTGAACCTTGGGGGGGCGTCTCTTATAGCTATGGGAATGTACCAATTAGATGCACTTAACAAAAAAGTTGCGAAGCTACAGGAAGAAGTAAAAGAAGTGCAGGAAAAGCTGGCATAAAAACGGCCTATCTGGTGCGCAGATGCCCCAGATAGGCCCGTTTGACTGAGTGGGGAACGCCTCTGTCAGTCGACGTAGCCGGCCAGCGTGCCGCCGTCGATGACCAGTGCCGAGCCGGTGATGCCGCCGGCCGGTGCGGAGGCCAGATAGAGCGCGGCGTGGGCGATCTCTTCGGGCTGCATAAAGCGCTTGAGGGGAATGAGCTGCTTTTCGATCGCCTCGGCGCGCGCCGGATCGGGGCTGCCCTCGATGTGCTGGCGCACCAGCGGCGTGTCGACCGTGCCCGGACAGATGGCGTTGACGCGGATCTTGTGCTCGGCGTAGTCCAGCGCCAGCGTCTTGGTCAGCTGGATCACGCCGCCCTTCGAGGCGATATAGGCCGGCGTCCGGTACTGGCCGATAAAGCTGCCGGTCGAGCCGGTGTTGATAATGCAGCCGCCGCCCTGCGCCTTCATATGCGGCACCGCGTATTTGACCGCCAGAAAGATGGCCTTGAGGTTGACGCCCATCAGCCAGTCCCACTCTTCCTCCGACATGTCTTCTAAAAATTTCACCGACACCACGCCGGCGTTGTTGTGGAGAACGTCGAGCCGGCCGTAGGTCTCGATCGCCAAATGGATCATCGCCTCGGCGTCGGAGGCCTTGGCCACGTCGGCGCGCGTAAAAATCGCCTCGCCGCCGGTCGCGCGGATCGTCGCCACGGTCTGCTCGCCGCCCGCTTCGTCGATATCGACGACCACGACGCTCGCGCCCTCCTGGGCAAAGAGTTCGGCCGTCGACCGGCCCATGCCTGATCCGGCCCCGGTAATCAGGGCCACTTGTCCTTCGAGTACGGCCATAGTTTACGCTCCTTTGCGCCAGAAGAAGACTTCGGGCAGGCTGTCGGGATAGGGATTTTCTGGATCGTAGTCCTGCCCGCCGGCGTCTTCCATAATGGGTTCCATATACGCTTCCCAGCGCACGGACTCGGGGCACTCGCCGAGAATCCGCGCCGCTTCGGCATAATCGTCCACCTCCATGTAGAGAAAGAGCTGGCGACCGGCCATAAAGATGTTCATCTGCTCGACGCCGGCCCGCTCCAAATCGGCCAACACCTGCGGCCATACTTCCCGGTGGCGGCGAACGTATTCGGCCTCTTGGCCCTCTTTGACGTGCATCACAAATGCGACGCGCTGCATAGCCTATCCTTTCGTGCGGTGTACAACGCCTAGTCCAACGGCGCCAGGCGAATAGTCCGGTGTGCCCCCTCAAAGCACGGCTGCGTCACGTACTGATAGCAGCCGTCGTGCACCCGATCGACGTGGTCAAAGTGAACGTGGCCGCAAAAGATGCCCACCAGATTCTCAGCGCGCGCTACCAGGTCCAAGCAGGCCCGGGTGCTGGCTTCGTTTTCTTCCACCTTCCACTTGGCGCGGCCTTCCTCGGACCAGCCGTCGGCGCCCATGACAATGGGCTCGCGCCACACTTCGACCACGTCCGGAATCAGCGTCGGCAGGGCGATGGGAATGTGCACAAAGAGCAGGCACGGCCCCGGCGCGTCGAGCTGCTGCCGCAGAAAATCCAGCTGCGCGTCGGTTATCTGATACGTGCTGTTGTCCAGCGCGATCAGGCGCACGTCGCCCACGTCGAGCGCCTGGGCCGCGGGCGCCCCGCCCGTCAGCGAAGCAAAGCGCGCGTAGTGCGCCTGGCGCGTGGCGTCGTTCCAGTCCTGGTGCGGAAAGTGCCAATCGTGGTTGCCCAGCGTATACAGATAGGGCGCCGACAGGGCCCCAACCTCCTCGGCGATGCGCTCGAGGCCGGCGTGGGCGGGAAAGTGAATGATATCGCCCGTCAGCACCGTGGCGGCTACGCCGTGCGCCTCGCCGTGCGCTAGGGCTTGAGAAAAGAGCGCTTCGGGTTCCACGCCGTCGGGCGTGCGTTCGCGAAACAGCGCCCCGTAGTGATCTGCGTGCGGCAGGGCTTCGGGATCGCGCTCGTCGGCCAGAGCCATGTGGCTGTCCGTTACGTGCAAAATGGAAAGAGGCTGGGCCAAGCCTTCTATGGCAATCGTGTTCGTATCGGGATCGTGCTGTGTCTGCATACGCCTCAGGAGTGGTTGGGGTGAGGGCCGAAGAGATAGTCGGGCGGTGCGTCGACAAATTCGGCGTTGGGATCGAGGTATTCACTGTGGAATTCCGCTTCGCAGCCCGTTTGAAAGCGCAGCGTGTGCGTGCGGTGAAACCACGGCGCCTGATGCACTAGGGCAATCATGTGGCGAATCTGGTCGGAGACGTTGGGCACGCCGCGATGCCAGAGGCGGATATCGCGCACGACGACGCTGCCCTTGGGCGCCTGCACGCGCACCGGCGGCGCGACGGCGCGGCGCGCTTCAATCAGCGCTTCGGTCAGCGCGCCGCCGACCCGGTGCGAGCCCGGCCAGATTTCGGTGCTGCCGTTGTCTGCATGCACGTCGATGGGCGAAATATTGACGACCAGCGTCGTGGCCGGATGGTCGCCGTCCCCGTCGGGCCACAGCGGCTGTGCGTCGCGGTGCAAGGGCTGCACTTCGCTGCCGGGCAGATTGGTGTTGCCGCTATAGAATGAATTAAACAGACCGTCGCCCAGCACGCCGTGCGTTACCTGTATGGCAAAGGGATTGGCGACGACGTCGCGAAAGATATAGGGCGGATGGTGCGG
>CALDFW010000146.1 GCA_937942165.1 uncultured bacterium
AATTTCGATATGGTCGACTCGCCGACTCTGTCTGGCCAGGTTGCGCATGGGAATGACCTGCGCTTCAATCTTTCCCACCTGCAGGGAGCCCGTTCCGGAGTACTCGACGTAGGCATAGCGCACCCTCGGTTCCCTCACGTAGAGGTTGATTGGATTGGGGAGGCCGGTTTCGCTTGCCAGCGGCAGGCTTAGACGGTTTTCCCAGGGAGACTGTGTTTTAACGGTTTGTCGGTTGGTCAAAATGAGGTGTCCGCTGTAGCCGCCGGGGGGATTCTCAAACTGTAAATCCGGAAAGGAAAGCTTGAACAGGCACGAATACGGTGCCAAGTTGGCCAGGGGCATTAAGAGGACCGACTGATTTATAAACGCAGCGGGCGTGGTGTTTGGGACTACGGACAGGGTGCCTCTGGCGTCGGGGCGGACTATGCCCGTTGGACGCAGGGGGACCGTCGCCTTGAGCGTCTGCCTGTCCTCTAGGGGAAGGTCGGCCCTGAGAAATCGCATATAGGGAGAGAACACGTTGCTGGACGTGCTCACCGCCGCAAGGCGCGCGGCTGCGGTGTCTGTCTGTCCCCAGAGAGAGGGTAGAGAGAGGGTGACTAGGCCGAGGACCCAGCGCCAGCGAGGGGGAGCGTCGGACAGTTTTATCATCCAGAGGTATACCGCAGCGGCTAATAGGGCCCAAAAAGACACGTAAAACAGACTGTTTTCCGGCTTTTCGCTTGGGAGGAAATGGACGGAGAACGGATAGAAATCACTGATTGTACGCATCAGTAGGTTTCTGCCGTTGTAGCCGACTTCTGGGAAGGGGAGCGTTTCTACGATTGTCTCTAGGCTGACGGCGAGCGCAAACGCGGCTAAAAAGGCACCCAGGGGTTGGCGCATGAGCAACGGCAGGGCCAGAGCCAGTCCAAAGACGAGAGCCGGCAAGGCCGTCACGAGAAAGCGCGCAGGGTAGGCATAGCCGAAGCCCCAATCCGGATGCAGTCCGTTCATGGCTGCGGTCGTGCCGTATAAACCCGCTACGACGAGTATGCTGCGGTCGCGTTTGTGCGCTAGTACGGCCCATCCAAGCAGGGAAAAAAAGAAAATAGGCGCTGCGCTGATTAATCCCTTGCCCACGTTTAGCCAGTGCCCTGGAAGCGAGATGGGCCACGTAGATAGGGCGAGGGCATCCTCTCCCCAGGCATTTCCCGGGCGAAAGGGGCCCATCCAATCGCCGCTGAATGCGTAGTGAAACGACACGAGCGCATAGAGGGTCAGTGCTACGGTTGCGCCGATTGCGCTCAGCGCCATCCGGCGCCGGGGAGAAAACCAGGCCTGCGCCAGTATTGCACTGCCGCACAGCACGCCGAGGGGCGCATAGCGCGCGTGTAGGAAAGGCAGGAAGGAAAGTAGTGCAGTGCACAGCGTCAGTAGGGGGATTTCTAAGGATGGGCTCAGCGGCCTATAGCTGCCGCCCGGTTGCTGCCAGTGAGCTAGGAGCCACAGCACAATAAGGCTGATAAAAAGGGCTGGGATTTCCGGGAAAAGCTGGTTTGAATAGAAAAAAAACGGACTCGTACTCGCGGTGATAAGTACTGCAATGAGCGCGGTGTAGCGATGAATGTCTAGCCGTCGAAGCCATGCGTACAGGAGAGGAATGCAGAGCGAAGACAGAAGGCTTGTAAACAGCGCAGCGCCGAGGCGTGGGTTCTGCCACAGTTCGAGGCCGGTCCAGTAGGCGGGTATTAGCAGGATCGACAGACCTATAGGATGTACGGAGTGGATCTTTCCCTCGGGCGAGGCCGGGGCTTTGTGCACGGAAAATTCGCGCACGTGGAACTCATTGGTTTGCTCCAGATCGAGGTTGTTTGCCAGGTCCATATCCCCGTCGTGCAGCAGACTTTGCGTGACGCGTAGGTACTGTCCCTCGTCGCCGTGTAGCATGGTGACCTGACAGAAGTACAGCGCATAGGTGCCGTAGGCGACAGCGCAGACGAAAAATAGAGTTCCGCCAATAATGGGGTCGATTTTCTGCCTGTGCGGTTCGTCTTGGCTGCTCTCTGCGGGGCCGTGTATATATCCGAGTGCTCCGAGCGTGATTGCCCAGGCCGCATGCGGGGTCCAAAGAAGCGTCAGTGCTGGAAACAGAGCGGTCAGGGGATGCCATAGGGCTGCTAAGCGTACGAGGCAGAGGCCTAGGACGAGCAGCGTGAAGCGCTGGAGACGGTGTTGTAAGACGGGGGCGCTTTCGACGGTGTATCGAGCGATGCGAACCCAGTATAACGCCAGCGTAAACGCGCCCAAGAGCAGAGGTGCTATGGGCCAGTTGAATGGGCCCTGGTCCGTGATAATGGCTAGCTTGAGCGCGCCCGTAGAACCGGCAACGGCGACCTCTAAGCCGCTGAGAAAAAGCCAGGCTAGAAGGACGCAGCCCGCATACAGTAGGTCTGCGTGGAGGGAGCGACTAGACTGTGGAGATAGAAGGTTCCAAAATGCCGTCATGCGGAGCGTTGACTCTCGCTGTCTAGGGCGATGCGGCTGCCCGTTGCATCGCGCTGTCCCTGGTACTTGCCCCGATAGGGATTGGGCGTGGCGCGATCCATGCGAGCGAATACCAGCTGGCAGATACGGCGGTCGGCCTGCAGGCGGATGGGCAGCCGGTTCGCATTGAATAGTTCAAGCGTAATTGTTCCTTCAAACCCCGGATCCACCCACCCCGCATTTTGTATAAACAGGCCGATACGACCAATAGAAGACCGGCCTTCGACAAAGGCCGTTACGTCGTCGGGCAGGCGAATATATTCGCGCGTGGTGGCCAGCAGAAAGGAATTCGGTGGAATGATAATCTCGCTCTGGGTGATCTCCTCATAGCGGACGTCCTTATCGAGGCGGAGCACGTCTTGACGATTCTCGTCCACTTTGAGAAAATGGTCCCCCAATCGGACGTCTATGGAGGCGGGTTGAATTTGCCCATCTGTGAGTGGGTCGACGACGAGCTCGCCGCTTGTCAGCATGGACTTAAGCGTTAGGTCAGATAGGATCATGGGATGCTCGGTTTATGGGTGTGGGGTCAGGCATTTACCAGATGCGTGCGAGCTGCGTCAGGAGGCGCACGCCAAATCCCACCCCACCTTTGCGGAGGTAGTGGCGATGGGCATCGCTGGATGCGGTGCCGGCGATGTCCAGGTGGGCCCAAGGGTAGTCTTGGGCAAACTCGGAGAGGAGTGCGGCAGCAGTACTGGCCCCTCCAGGCGGGCCACCAGAGTTTTTCATATCGGCTATATCCCCCTCAATTTGCTGACGATATTCGGGCCAAAGAGGGAGGCGCCATAGCCGTTCATGGGTTTGCTGGCCGGCGAGGATGAGTCGCTCGCACAGGGCGTCGTCGTTGCTGAAGAGGCCGGCTGCATGGTGTCCCAAGGCCGTCACGCATGCCCCCGTTAGGGTCGCCAAGTCGACGACGGCTGCCGGTTTAAAGCGCTGTGCGTAGGTGAGCGCATCGGCCAAGACCAGCCGGCCCTCGGCATCCGTGCTGAGGATTTCTATGGTTTTACCGCTCAGCGTTTGCAGGGCGTCTCCGGGGCGAAAGGCGTTTCCGTCCGGCATGTTCTCTGCCGCGGCTACAAGGCCGATGATGCGTCGGGGCAGGCCCAGTTCGGCTACCGCCTGCATGGCCCCGAAAACTGCTGCTGCACCGGACATGTCTTTTTTCATCGAGACGATGCCGCTGACGCTCTTGAGTGATAGGCCACCGCTGTCAAAGGTGATGCCCTTGCCGACAAAGACCAGAGGTCGCTCGCGCTTGTCGCCATTGTATTCCATGCAGATAAAACGAGGCGGGTTGGCACTGCCCTTTCCCACGGCCACTAGGGCGCCCATGCCCATTTTAGCCATGGCCTTCTCGTCCAATATGCGCGTTTTGATGCCGTGCGCTCTTGCGAGGCGGCGGGCCTGTGTCGCGAGGTATACGGGCGTTGCGGTATGGCCTGGGTGGTTGATTAGATCGCGGGCAAAGGCCGTGGCTGAGGCGAGCGCTTGCCCGCTCTTTGCCCCCGCGCGGAGTGCGGGCAGCTTAGACGGATCGCTCTCAACTAGAGTGAGCTGTTTTAGGGACGTAGACTTAGGTTGAGATCGGTAGCGTTCAAAGCGGTATTGCGCTAGGAGGCTCGCCTCAACCAAGGCCTGTGCTGCTGCTTCGACTTCAAGCCCACCGGCTCCACCGCCGTGTAGAATAGAAGCGATGCGCGTGCAGCCCGTTCCTTCGAGAGTGTTGACCGCTTGTGCGGCGGCTCGACGGGCCGTCTCGGAGTCAAAGGATTCGCGCGGTCCCAAGCCCACCACCAAGACGCGCGGAGAGGCGATGGAATCTTTTGCATAGAGTAGGAGCGTCTCACCGCTGGCCCCGGAAAAGTCACCTAGACGGATCGCCGCGCTTATCTGCCCGTCTACAGCACTGTCTACGGCCGCCGTAGCTCCGCTCGGAGTCGCCCCCGCAAAGAGGTTGACGACGAGCGCATCGGCCCGCTGTTTTTGAATTTCTCCCTTGCGTACTGTAATTTTCATGTCCGCCCACGCTTTTTGGCGAGAAGTATATGGAGTGGGTGATTGCTGTCAAGTGAAGCCTCTATGCAAGTGCCTCCATTGGCATATATTCACACGCGTATGAATGACGAGATAATAGACGGGCTACGAGCCTTTTTGCGGGATGAACAAATCCTAACGGCCGACGAAGATTTGGATGTCTACTCTTTTGACGGCACGGCTATGCTGCATCAAAAGCCCCGGTGCATTACTCTGCCCGAAACGGCCGCTGAGGTATCGCGGATCTTGGCCTTGGCCAACGCGGAAAACGTACCTGTGGTGACCCGCGGGTCTGGAACGGGTCTGGCCGGAGGGTCTGTTCCAGTTGATGGGTGTATCGTCCTGTGTTTGGTGCGTCTGGATAAGATCGTAGAGCTCGATGCCAAAAACTTAGTTATGGTCGTCGAGCCGGGGGTGCTCACGGGGACGATTGCCGACACCGCTAGTGCGGCGGGCCTGTTTTATCCTCCCGACCCCGGATCTATTAAGATTTCTACGATCGGGGGCAACGTAGCCAATAACTCGGGCGGTCTGCGCGGTTTGAAATACGGCGTCACTCGGGATTATATCATGGCGTTGGAGGTTGTTTTGGCGGACGGTCAGGTTCTGCATACGGGCAGCAAATGCGTCAAAGACGTGGCCGGCTTTTCTCTGCGCGATTTGTTTATCGGTTCTGAAGGGTGTCTCGGTGTAATTACGAAAGTCACCCTCAAACTCATACCTCAGCCGGCTTCCAAGAAAACTATGCTGGCCCTGTTTGATAGTATGACGGCGGCAGCGGCTACGGTATCGGCAATCATAGAGAGCAAGATTATTCCCTGCACGCTGGAATTTCTCGACCGAGTGACGGTAGAGTGCGTCGAGGGGTACGCTCAGATTGGTCTGCCAACAGACTGCGAGGCGCTGCTCTTGATGGAGGTTGACGGGCATGCAGCTGAAGTTGACGAACAGGCCGAACAAATCCTTGCCCTAGCAAAAGAGGGCGGAGCGCGCGAAGTCAGGTTGGCCGAGTCGGCCGATGAGGCCCTCCGTCTGGCCTCGGCACGGCGCACGGCATTTTCAGCCCTTGCGCGCCTAGCTCCAACGGTCGTGTTGGAAGACATCACCGTGCCGCGGAGCGAACTGGCGCGGATGGTGGCCCTGATTGAGGACGTTGGCAGGCGACACGGTGTGAAGGTCGGCACGTTTGGTCATATGGGAGACGGCAACCTGCATCCGACCTTTCTGTGCGATGAACGCGATGAGGAAGAGATGCACCGCGTTGAGGCAGCGCTGCAGGAAGTATTTGACGGAGCGATTGAATTAGGGGGGACCATCACGGGAGAGCACGGCGTAGGCTTGGCCAAGAAGCCGTTTCTTCCCGCGCAACTGGGCGAGGTCGGCATCGCTATGCTGCGGCGGCTGAAAGACAGCTTTGATCCGCAGGGTATTCTGAACCCGGGTAAGGTGTTTGATTGAGCGATAGCGAACTGAATCTCCTGCGCGATTTGGACTACTCCGTTGTGCAGCAGTGTATGCACTGCGGTATGTGTCTGCCTACCTGCCCGACCTATGCAACCACTCTGCTCGAACGCTCTTCTCCACGTGGGCGGATTGCCATGATGCGCGCCATTGCCGACGGACGGCGTGAACTGAGCCGATCCTTTGCCGAAGAGATGTATTTCTGCCTGGGGTGCTTAGCTTGCCAAACGGCCTGTCCGGCCGGAGTTAACTACAGCGAACTCTTTGAAAATGCGCGCGCAGAGGTTGAACGGCAGGGGCTGCTCGATACGCCCAAGCGTAAGCGGATACGCCGCTGGACGCTGCGCTGGCTCTTTGTCGAACGCACTCGCTTACATCTGCTAGGGCGTTTACTGCGCCTTTATCAGCGCAGCGGACTGGAGCGACTCGTCCGAGCGTCCGGTTTGCTCCGTCTATTGCCAGCTTCGCTTAGAGAACTCGAGCCCCTCACGCCTCGTATCAGCCGTCGGTTTACGGCCCCGCTTCACGCGCGCTCGGTCGATCCACCCTCTCCGCGCTATCGGGTTGCTCTGCTCAGCGGCTGTGTGCAGGATATTGCCTTTGCCGATACCAACGCCGATACGATTTATGCACTGCGTCAGAACGGATGCGCGGTGCGGCTCCCGGACGATCAGGCCTGCTGCGGATCGCTGCACGCGCACAACGGCGATGGAGAGATGGCCCGAGATTTAGCTAGGCGCAACATCGACGCCTTCGCGCCAGATACCGTCGACGCGATTATTGTGAATGCAGGAGGTTGCGGTTCGCATATGAAGCACTATGATCACCTCTTGGCCGACGATCCGAAATACGCTGAGCGCGCGAAGACGTGGAGCGAGAAGGTAAAAGATATCCACGAATTTCTTGCCGAAATCGATTTCCGTGCTCCTAGAGCAGGATGCGGCGTCGATCAGGTAACCTATCACGAGTCCTGCCATCTAAAACACGGTCAGCAGGTCTCGGAAGCCCCTCGCCAGATTTTGCGCGCTATTCCCGATCTCGATCTGGTCGAATTAGTGGAAGCCGATTGGTGCTGCGGCAGCGCCGGCATCTACAATATAACCCAGCCAGAGACTTCCATGCGCCTGCTAGATCGAAAGATGGGGCACGTGCGCAATACGGGCGTGCGCGTCGTTGCAACGGGTAATCCGGGCTGCGTTATTCAGCTTCAGCACGGCGGGCAGCGCGAGGAGATGGACGTGGACGTCGTTCATCCGATATCCCTATTGGCCGCTGCATACCGAGGAGAAGGAGAGAAGTCGTGAAACACTATGGATTGACGATCGACCTTAAAGACGATCCCGAACTAATCGCTCAGTATAAAGCCCATCACGCCGACCCTTGGCCGGAACCGCTACAGGGTCTGCGCGAAATCGGTATAATCGATATGAAGATCTTCCTGCTTGGAACCCGGATGTTCATGTATATGACGTCTACTGATGAATTCGATGCAGAGCGCGACTTTCCGACCTACGTGGAGCGCAATCCGAAAGCGGCCGAGTGGGATGCGCTCATGCGAACCTTCCAACAGCAAGTTCCTCAGGCTCGCGAGGGGGAGTGGTGGGCCGAGATGGAAATGGTGTTTGATTTGGAAAGGCACGTCTGAGAAATGGCGAAAGGAGAGCGAGGCCGGCTCAAAGGTAAGGTGGCTATCGTCACCGGGGCCGCGTCCGGAATCGGGGAGGCCACCGCGCGTTTACTGGCTGCGGAAGGAGCTTCGGTCTGTGTTGTCGATATCGATAGTGAGGCGGGTAAAGAGGTTGTAGGAGGTATTCACTCTGAGGGGGGGCAGGCCCTCTTCGTACGCGCAGACGTTGGTAAGGGATCGCAGGTAAAGCGAGTAATCGAACGCACGCTCAGAACCTGGGGACGCTTGGATATATTGCACAACAACGCCTTTTGGTCCCGGAATGCACCGGCTACGGAACTCGATGAGAAAGCGTGGGATCGCACGCTGGAAGTGACCCTTAAATCAGTCTACTTGGGGGTTAAATACGCCGTTCCGGCCATGCGAGAAAGTGGAGGAGGCGCCATCGTCAATACGGGCTCGGTGCATTCTCTTGTCGGTTTTGCAGGGTTCACCGCCTACGATGCAGCCAAGGGCGGAGTGCTGGCAATTACGCGAACCATGGCTATCGACTTTGGTCCGGATATTCGCGTGAATGCCGTCTTGCCCGGCGCGATTCTGACCCCGGCCTGGGATGGCACTACAAAGCAGTTTCGCAAGAGCTGCGCCGATATGGTGCCGGCCAAGCGATTAGGGGCCCCGGAAGACGTCGCGCGCGCGGTGCTCTTCCTGTCCTCAGACGAGGCTTCGTATATCACCGGCACATCGCTGACAGTCGATGGCGGCATGCTGGCTCGCACCGAATAAATGAGAGAAAGGAGATCATGTCAGCTCAAGGCGAGGCGAATAGAATGAGACCTACACACAGACCGCTAAATCCGTGTTTTTCCTCGGGACCCTGCGCAAAGCGGCCCGGCTGGAATTTAGAGGCCCTAGGAGCGGCTCCGCTTGGGCGATCCCATAGGGGAACCCTGGGCAAGGCACGGTTGGCAGAAGTGATTGAACGAACGCGTGACATTTTACAGATACCCGCAGACTATCGCATCGGCATTGTCCCGGCTTCGGATACCGGTGCTGTTGAGATGTGCATGTGGTCTATGCTCGGTGCTCGGGGCGTTGATATCACCGGATGGGAGAGTTTTGGAAAGGGGTGGATTACCGACGCAGTAAACCAGCTCAAGCTCGAGGACGTGCGCGTTTTTACGGCGGAGTATGGTCAGTTACCCGACCTAGCCCAACTCGCCGCAGATCGCGATATCGTGTTCACCTGGAACGGCACTACTTCCGGCGTTAGAGTGCCGGATGGAGGGTGGATTGCCGACGATAGGCAGGGCCTCACGATCTGTGACGCTACGTCCGGTGTCTTTGCGATGGAACTGCCCTGGGAGAAGCTCGATGTCGTCACCTATTCTTGGCAAAAAGCTATGGGAGGGGAGGGGGCACACGGCATGCTGGTGCTCAGCCCGCGGGCCGTCCAGCGCCTCGAATCGTATACCCCGCCTTGGCCATTGCCGAAGCTTTTTCGCATGACAAAAGGCGGTCAGATTGATGAGGCGCTCTTTAGGGGAAGCACAATCAATACGCCCTCTATGCTGTGCGTGGAGGACGCTATAGATGGACTCCGATGGGCCGAATCCATTGGGGGCTTAGCCGAGCTTGTGCGCCGTTCTCAGGTCAACCTAGAGTGTCTGAGTGCGTGGGTAGAATCAAGCACGTGGGCGTCTTTTCTGGCCGAGGACGAGGCCACTCGGTCTAGCACGTCTATGTGCCTCAAATTTGTCGATTCCTGGTACGAATCGCTTCCAGCAGATGCGCAGCGGGCCAAGGAGAATGCCTTGGTTGGATTACTGGAAGAGGAGGGAGTTGCCTACGATATTGGATCGTATCGCGATGCGCCTCCTGGACTGCGTATTTGGGGTGGGTCGACGGTTGAGCGCAGCGATATTGAGGCGCTACTTCCTTGGTTGGACTGGGCCTGGAGTGAGATTCAAAGAGCTGGGTAGTTGAAGGATCCGCACGCATAGAAGAGGCATCGTCTCCCCAGCGGAGTCGGTGCCTTTCTCGTATCGAGGCAGAGTGGCTTAGGCGGGGTTGGGTTGTGCGCCATTCGCCATGGCTTCACTGATATAATCGATGGCTCCTTCCCATGCGTCCTGGGTAGCTTGAGTCCATTGGTCGCCAGAAAATTCCTCCATGACGCAGAGCAGGGTAGCGCCTGCCATTACGTGGTGCTCCTCTGTGACGCCGTAGTGTCGATAGCGTTGCCCAAGCGCAGCCAGAGACGCGTCGAGGCTGTCGGGGGTGCGCAGACTATCAATGATTAAAATCAGTATATGGGCAGCGTGCTCCTGTAGCACTTGGAAATCAGCCCCGGCAAAGAGCGGTTCGATTTCGGGGTAATCTTCCAAGAGCCGCTGGTAAAAACGCGCACTCCATTCTTGAGTACGGTGGGCCAAACCGTTAAAACTTGCTTCTATCCTATCGACAGCTAATCCGTGCGAATACGCAGTAATCGGAGACAGCAGTTCCTCCTCTTCGTCGTCTTCTTCTCCCGTGCCCCACAGCGTTTCCACTTCTTCTTCAACGAGAATGGCTCTATTTGCGGCTTTTCTCTTGAGCGTATGGTGCCCTGTCGGCTCATTGGCAGCATCGATAGAGTCCGCAACGCCCGATTCCGCCGTGGCTAAGAGCGACTCTCTACTCGAGGATATGGGCTCTTCCGCTGAAGCATTCGACTCCCAGTGGGTGTTCTTGTGAATCTCGCTGAGTCGGAGCAGCCGACCAGTGGAGGGGTGTCCGCTGGTCTCGACGTGCCATCCGCTCTTGATGTATTCACTGCGTGCGCGGCGAAAGAGTGCCTCGTGGACAAAGGCGCGTTTCTCAGGGTCTACGGGCAGAATAATTTCTAGGGTACTGCTGCCGTCGTAGCGGACGTAGATTTCTCGGTCAAGAGCCTTTAACTGCTCGGTGAGCCACTCAAGTTCTCTATCCGAAAGGGTCTTTACTTGGCGTGGGGTAACGGCCATGCGCTCGTATGCTCCGAAATATACTTAATACTAAGTGATATTAAGTATATCGACCGAGAGAGCGAAGAGTTTAGGGGTATTGTGGTGGGGAACTGAGTGATTGGATGCAAAACGCCCCGTTCTACACGGGGGTAGAACGGGGCGAAAAGAGGGTTGTCGGCGATCAGAGAGCGGATTATCGCTTTTTAGCTTTCGCGGCCGCTTTCTTCTTATTGCCGGACTGCAGGCGGTTAGCCGCTCCTACCGAGCCTATATGCAGCGAGTCATAGGCCTGCTGTGACGTTTCGAAAGGACCTTCGTGTGACGCCGACCCGTGCCAGTTGAGGTTGGTATACATCGGGTTAGGGGCGCCGGTGGCC
>CALDFW010000147.1 GCA_937942165.1 uncultured bacterium
GGCCATCCATTTCTATCGAGGGGATGCACTGCAGCCGCGCTTTAAAAACGCCGCTCTAATCGCTCTGCGCGCCGGCCGCCTGGCACCAGTAGCCGGTCATAAAGTCGTGGCGCTTTTTTCCGAATCCGACGGCTCCAATCCGCGCGTAGCCGACTTTGTCACGGGCTTCCAGCCAGACGAGTTTGATGGGAGCAGCGCTTGGGGAGAGCCTACGGGCATAGCCGAAGACCGCCGAGGTCACATCTACATCAGTAGCGACTGGACCAACCACCTCATCGTCAAAATTGCCCCAAGTGCACTCAGAGGCACCTGGGAATCACGCATCCCCGACAATGCCTTTACGGCTGGGCGCGTGCACCTGACAGCGACCGTCTACGTCACCGAGTTCGATCCACAGGGCGGTCCGGTCGTAGCCACGGCTGATCTCAGCGCGTTGGGTGGGGATGCGCGCCATCCCCTACGCAATGAAGGCGACGGCACGTTTTCCCTTGATGTGACCTTGCCCACTGGTAGGGAAGCCGGCCTGCGGTCGATTCGCGTTCTACTCGAGCAACAGACCGAAGCGGGACTAGAAATACTGCGCTTCAGCCAGGAAATCCGCGTCGTGCGCGGCCAGAACTTGGTCGTGGCTGACGGATGGACGGTGAGTGAAAGGGGGGGCGTCTCTCTTCAAACACCCGACAGCGCCGATCCTATCTTTAGCGAGGGTGAAGCCCTGCCCGTCCTCATCGACTCTCCCCCCCCAGGAGGATGGCGTCTAACGTTCCATGCGCCTGAGCCGGTAGCGGCTGACGAATATCGAGCCCTGCGCTTTACCATACAGATCGACCCCACCCAATTTGAAGGGGTCCAGACACCGCTCAGCGTCGTATTATTACCGGGTTTACAGCTCGAATTACGACGGGAGCGCTTCTTGGAACAGAACAACGCAGTAAATCTAGTCGCGGATGGATGGCTCGATCCGAAGAAACGCGACGTCCAGATCGTCGAGATTCCACTGGAGGCGTTCGGTTTAGAGGATGAAACGATCGGTTCGATCCGCTTCATGGGACAGGTAGAGGGCGAATTCCGGCTCGACGATCTGGAGTTGGTAAGCCATGTGCAGCGTCCAGAAGGAACGGCCGTGCTAGGGGAGAGCAGCAGAGCACCAAGCCAATTCACACTGGGTCAGAGCTATCCCAATCCCTTCAACGGCCAAGTGGTAATCCCCTTCGCACTAAAACAAGACGAAAGAGTAGAGCTAGCCGTGTACGACCTACTGGGACAGCGAGTGGCCGTGTTGGTCGATGGGTGGCGCACGGCAGGCCCGCACGAAGTCCGCTGGGACGTACGAGCAGACCAAGACTTGGCGAGTGGAGTATATCTCTATCGCCTGAAAAACGACCGCGGCTTTAAAGTCGGTAAATTGATCTTACTAAAATGAGCTAGAGTCTCTTAATGTATGAGGCACTAAGGTCGTTCACTCAGCACGCTCTCTGTGCACACCGATTCTCTCGGAGAGACCTTTTATAATTCAACAGAGTAAACGCAGGAAACCTCTACCATTGAGCATAGAAAAAGCATACGATGCTTGGGCCGCACAGTATGACACTGATAGGAACAGAACGCGTGACTTAGACGCGGTATCGACCACTGCGACGCTATCGAATTACAGCTTTCAACGCGTATTAGAACTAGGATGTGGAACGGGAAAAAATACAGAATGGCTCCTGAACAGAGCAGAACGCATTATCGGCCTTGATTTCTCGCAGGCCATGTTGGACATCGCCAAGGAGAAGGTGGCGAATAACCGAGCCCAGTTTATAAAGGCAGACCTAACGTCAGAGTGGAACATAGACGATCAGTGGGCCGATCTAGTGACGTCGAGCCTAACGCTTGAACACATTAGAGATCTCGACCACATTTTCAAGCAAACCAGCCGAACTTTAACCCAGAATGGGCTGTTTTTTATAAGCGAACTGCACCCCTATAAGCAGTACGGCGGCAGCGGTGCGCACTTCAACTTGGAAGATCAAACAGTGCACATTGAGGTCTTCACACACCACCTAACTGACTATATCGACTCTGGCCATGCCAACGGCTTCAAACTGCTTGAGACGAGGGAGTGGTTTGACGATCAGACGAGCCGGGAAATCCCACGCCTTATCTCTTTCTTGTTTCGCAAAAAAGCCCCCACCCGTTAGCGATACGCACCTCAGTGCGCATGCTCTGCGTGATCGGCACGACGGAAACGCATACGGGGCAACTCGACTTCAGAGGCTAAAGCCTCTCCTTCGCGTAGCCGATAAGCCCGGTTAAAAGCCAAGCCCCGCCAGCGCTGCACTTCCTGCGTGGCCGGCCACGTGATCTCGACAAATTCAAGTTCTGTAGCCCGTCCCAAGCCCAGCTGTGGAGACAGCGGGTTTGCGCCAAAACTGCCTCCGCTGCCAATCAAATGATGGATGTCGCGGGTCGCACCATCCTCGTCGAGGACTCGCACGCGCACGCGACCCCCAACGGACCCGCGGTTTGACTGCACGCCCTCCGGATAGAGGCGCAGCCAGCGATTTCCATTACCAGGGTTTTCGTAGAGCACATTCTGGTACAGGTCACCTTCGTAGGCACCGCCCATGACCTCAAACACATCCTGGTCTCCATCGTTGTCAAAGTCGGCGAAAGAGACGGCGTGCCCCTTCTGTACATTCCCAAAGCCTCCTGCTGTCGTTACGTCGACAAAGCGCGTACCTCCTGCGTTGCGCAGCATGCGGTTGGGCGTGAGCGAACGCAGGTCTGGGATACCGGTCCCGACATAACAATCGGGAAATCCATCGTTATCTATATCGCCGTAATTAGCTCCCATGGCTAAGATGATGCGATCGACCTGACCAATTGTATCTGTGACCTCTTTAAAACGACCTTCCCCGAGATTCCGGTACATGCGTGCGTGATCAGCCTCAAACGCTTCACCCAAATAGGCGCGTGCCATATCGCCCAACTCGTCCATGTTGTATCCGCCTACAAACAGGTCGAGCCATCCGTCGTTGTCGTAATCCCAAAACCACGTGGGAAAGCTCTGATCGGGGCCCGGCATAGGGGTTGATCGTGTGAAACGCCACGTGCCCTGCACTTCACCCGCATTTTTATAGAGCACGTTGTCCTGATAGAACTGTGATACATAGAGATCAATTAATCCGTCATTGTCTACGTCTCCCCACGTGACGCCTTTGACAAATCCGACGTGATCGAGACCCAGAGCTGGGGCCACATCGACAAAAGTGCCATCACCTCGGCTGCGAAACAGCTGACAGGGATGCGGCTGGCGCCCAGACTCGTTGCCGACAAACAGGTCCAACCAGCCGTCGTTATCGTAGTCGGCAAAGGCCGCAGAATTAGACGGATGACCGGTGAATAGACCCGACTGACGCGTCACGTCGACAAACGTGCCGTCTCCCTCGTTGCGCAGCAGCGAATTGGGGATGCGTCCCTCTTCTCCCATCCAGGCACCGCGAAGGACGAGCAGGTCGATATCGCCGTCGTTGTCGTAATCTGCCTGCTCGAGGTTTAACCCGCCAATTTGCCCGCCGAGACCGGCCTGCTCGGTCCGATCGCTGAACGTGCCGTCTCCCCCGTTGTGAAAGTAACGTAGAGGGTCAAACAAACCCCACGAGGAAACGACGATGTCCATTAATCCATCGCCGTCGAAATCTTCAACGGCACTGCCGCCGGCTAGCCCGACAGCGGCGACCCCAACAGACGCGGCCACATCCTCAAAGCGCTCAATTTCTTCATCTCCATCAAAGATCTCGGCGGGCAGGCGCCACGGCTCGGGCACGCCGTCTGGATGTTCGCCCAGCGTCATATAGGCCAGGTTGAGCAACCAGCGCGTTCCCAGATGATTTGGTCGCTTTTTTAAATTAATTTCGTAATGCTCGATCGCCCGACGCGAGCCCTCCTCTAGGGTATGGATACCATTACCTTGAATCGGCAGTAAGCACGAATCCGTAGTATGGTTTTCAAGACAGTTTTCCTGTTCGCCTAAGCGCAGCCAAGCGATGCCTAGCTGATCGTGTAACATAAAAATAAAGCCGTCTGTTGCAGGCACCTGTCCATCTTCTACTATCGCTAGAATGCGCTCCAGATCCGCGATACCGGCTCGAGTATCTCCTGCCCGTATGCGCTCTTGAGCAATCCGCACGCCCATATTGATCCGCTTTCCCATACTCATCGGCTGATCCATGATAGAGCTCATTCCCTCAGCACGCTGTTTGTTCAGATAGATATTGGCCAGCGGATCGGCGCGCTTAGCCAAACGCGTGAGGACGTTAGCCATAAATTCCGAATCATCGCGCGCGGGATATGCCAACTGCGCAACGACGCAGTTGGCCCACAGGAGAGACAAGAATACTGGTAAGAGACGAGTGTATGGCATACGCATATATCCGATGTTCTTCTCAGCCATTACAGTTTTGGCAACCATCTTCTCTAGCGACGGACTGCGCGACACAATCGATCCAACCGGTGAAGGCGGGCAGTGCGTTTGTGCCGCGCGATCCGCACAAACCTAATTCAGCGAGTTACGCATTTTTCTTGCTATATGTACTAGGGCATCTCGAATATAGCTTCGACTTCGACGGCTACGCCCGTTGGCAACTGAGCGAAACCCACCGCGCTGCGCGCGTGAAAACCGTCTCCGTCTTTGCCAAATATTTCGTGGTATAGGTCTGAAATGCCGTTAACCACGAGATGTTGGTCAGTAAAGTCGAGTGCAGAGTTAACCATTCCCAACAGCTTAACAACGCGCAGTCCATCCAATGTGCCCACTTCTTGGTGCACGGATTGTAAAATGGAAACACCGCACTCGCGCGCAGCCGCGTAGCCCTGTTCGACGTCTAAATCAGCGCCCAGCTTACCCTTGATCTCCGATACATGCCCCGAAGTCAGCAGCGTTTTTCCCACGCGTGCAACCATATTCAAGTAGGCCTTTTCTGCATCATCGGTAAACTCAATACCCAATGCTTTTGCGTTGGCTTCAGCACCCATATATGTCCTCCTGTATTTTCTACACCGCTCCATGCGGCGCGTATACTATACGCACGACAATGCGAAGGTCCTGCGCAAACGAATCAAGGACGAAAACACTACACCCGCAGCGTTAAAGCGCACTTCACAGTCCTCAATAACGTTCTTACCTGCAGGCCTTTTACCCCTATATACAGCAACGGGCAAGCTCAGAACGCACTCGGAAAACTAACTTATCATGCTCGTTTTGCGGCAGTTGACCAAGTCTCACCGTTAAAAAACTCCTAAAAAAACAGCTTTTTTTGCTTTTTTCGTGAAAAAAACCGCAAAAAGCCCTATAAATAGGCATATAATCCTTGCATTGGATGCAATATCCGGCTAGATTTTCAGCTATCAATCACGTATACCTGGGGAGGTAATACAATGGCAAAGAAGACCACGGCTTTGAAAGAAGCCATGACCAAAACGCAGTTGCTTAACGAACTCGCAGATAACACGGGTTTGGCGAAAAAAGACGTCGCCTCCGTGCTAGACGAGTTGGCCGTTCAGGTTGAGCGTCATATTAAGAAGGGTGCCGTAGGCCAGTTTACGCTGCCGGGCCTCCTGAAGATCAAGACGGTTAAGAAGCCGGCCCGCAAAGCGCAGAAGGGCGTGCCCAATCCGTTCAATCCGGGCACAACCATGGACGTTGCCGCCAAGCCGGCCAGCGTGCAGGTCAAGGCACTTGCGCTCAAGAAGCTCAAGGACATGGCTGGATAAGCTGCGTTCCAACGCACTTCAAATCCCCCGCTGGCCTCTTGCCGGCGGGGGATTTGTTTTTGTATCAACTACAGCGGCAACCCTAGCAGCGGATTACTACATTCCCAACACTTCGCCAACTGTTTACTTATAGACGTCTTTTCTCCCATGAGTATCTATGTCTACTTCTCCGAGAGATCATATTAGCGAGTACGCCTCGTCCGAGTATTTCACCTTCTTACCTACTCACCTGAAGAAGCACGCCGAAGTCATTCTCGAATACGGTCTCCAGTCTTGGCCACAAGACGAGCTATCGGCAGAAGATGTTGGGCGTCTACTTCTCAAGAACATCGCTGCCCTCGACCTACCCGATTCCGTGCGCCGCGACGCCCCTCAGCTAGTTGAGGCCTATTTCGAATACTTGGATACGAGTGGCAAAATGCCGGATGCAGCTGGATGGACGGAGAGCATACCTGAGGCTAGCGCGTATTATGAGGAGCATCTGCGCAGCGATGGCAGCATTAAAGGTGAAACCGTTCGCCACACGCTAGCCAAAGTCGGGCGCAACGATCCGTGCCCCTGCGGCAGCGGAAAAAAGTTCAAAAAGTGCTGTATAGATCTATTGAGTTAAACAAGGTGAGCCGATAAGGCGAATGCGTTGCACAGAGCGAATGAGAGGGCGCTACTAACTCTTATACATCGCGCTGTAAAGCCGCTTCAATCATTTCCTTAAAAGCTTCTATCCGCATCGGCTTCTCCATAAAACCAACAAAGTTATGCCCTTTCACTTCATCCTCTTCAACATTTCCAGACAGCGCAATAATCGGTATGTGAGGATAGTCTTTAAGTAGTTGATTCGCCAAACCGAGCCCGTCCATATTCGGCATCTTTATATCAGTCACAATGAGGTCGGGACGCTCCGCCCGTATGTAGTTAAGCGCCTCTTCGCCATCGCTGGCATCTGTCACACGATATTCTTCAAGCGACACTTTTAAAAGCTTCCGGATGTCTTCTTCATCATCTACGACGAGAATGTGCATGGGCAGTTCATCGGCTCTCTTGCCCAGATCATCAAATACTTCTTCTGAGCTTGTCCCACTTTTTTCTGCGAGAGACGCCACGGCGAGATTAAGCATTCTACGCAAGGAGCGCACTTCTTTTTCTCCCAATATGCGATTGCTCAGGTGGTCTCGCGTTCGCACGTTGTCGCTCATAATTTTTTCAGAGAGTATTTCTATCACATTTTGGTACACGCGCACGCGCATGTCTTCATCAGCGCGTAATAACACTTCAAAAGACACGCGATCCACCACCAATACCCGGCTCTGCTTAATAGCCGTCACCGTAGCAGAACGCTTCTGCCGGGTAAACATGCCCATTTCCCCGACCGTCGTAATCGGCGTTAGCGCCGCGAGCACTGAGTTGTCGTCGCTCATGATACCCAGTTCACCGGCAATCAGCACAAACATTTGGTTACTCTCGTCTTCTTTCAGGCACAGCACCTCTCCAACTGCAAGGTTTTTTGCCTCACATATAGCAAACACCTTCTGAATATGCGTAGGAGATAGACCTTTTAAGACCGGTATTTTTCTCAACGATTGAACAAGTGCTTTCGCCTTATCCATATTCACTTACTCTCAGATGGTATGTTAGAGTTGACTCTGTTCAGCTATAGATAGACGAAATGAACGGAAGAAATGCTCTATGTCTGCGCGGCTCTGCTCAACGTCGGTCTCGCCGCCGGCCATAAGCCGATATAAGCGCCCATTGTGCCACAGGTAGAGCATATGCAATTCGCTCTCATCTGCGGCGCGAATACGTGCGCGCCGTGCGGGCAGTGAAGCAAGCGTGTCAGCGCGTTGAGAAACAATTTTTCCCTGAACTTTTTCAGCCATATCTACTACGGCCGTTTGTAGCAGACTATCTGTCGTACCTACTGCAGATATATCCCCGTGAGCAAGCGCATATTGCACATCTTCCCGGGCAAACATCAGATACTGGAATTCTACTTCTTGTGACGACACCGTTTCTTCCAGAGACCGCTGGTCTACGCTACCGGTTACCTCGACAACAAACTTTCCGTCTTCGGAGGTATAGGAGCGCCACGCCGGTTCGTCACGCATCCAGTCGCTCAGTTGGTAAGCAGCTATTATACCAAGAACGGCAAAGAACAGCTTCACTGAAGTGCTGTCCCTCTTATCTTCCCCTCTTTTATCCACTCTAGCCACCTGCTATTTCGCTTCCCTTTTTTAGGTATCCCCTCTAATTCTGCTGCAGCTTCTCTTCTGCGCTATCCTGCGGAATAAATCCAAGAATACGCTTTGGATGTTCGATGTCAACCCAACGCCATTTACTCTTGGAAACGCCGTAGAAAATATCAAATTGCACATCTTCTGACGCTTCAATCGACCGCTGCATGAGCTGAATAATATCTCTCTGGCTACACCAAAATGCTCCGCTCTGTTCACTGCCGGGATGGTCTTCTGCATTGACCCAGCCGATGCGCAAACACAAAACCGACATCTGGTGTATATCCGCATAGTAGCGGGCAAGCGCCTCTGCCCAAACTTTACTTGCCGGGTATAGACCCGTGGGGCGCGGAGCCCACTCATGCGTTACTACAGGCCATTCATCCGAGTCGAGCTCGGCGAAACGCCCTTCGGATATAGCCTTGTAAGGCTCGTCTTGCTGATATCCCCAAGAAACCATAATTGAACTGGCCAACACGACGCGCCGCACTCCACATCGGTGTGCCGCCTCAAGAACGTTTCGCACGCCCACAATATTACTATCGAGCAGGCTTTCCCAGCTAGCATCCGGCCGTGGATCTGCTGCCAGTTGAACCACTGTATCAGCGCCTTTAAAGGCATCTTCCAACGCGTTTAAATCCGTGAGGTCGGCCAGGTAAAACCGATCTTCAGGGATTTCCTCTATGCTTTCTGGTGCACGCTCGGAAGGATGGCGCCGACGGGCAAGACCATAGACCTCATACGTATCGGACTGTCGCTGCAAGTGGCGAAAGAATGCGTTGGCAATTAATCCATAGGCGCCCGTTATAACAACTTTTTTCACGCTCATTCAGGCTCTTTCCCGTCGGGTAATTCTAAAACGGCAATATAGTTTAGTGAACGATATATACCATCAAAATCAAGGCCAAAACCCACAACAAATAGATCGTCAATTTCGAAACCGCAGTAGTCTACGGGCACTTCGTGGAGACGTTCGACTCGCTTTTTGAGTAGAGAGCACACCTTGAGCGATTTCGGATTCTTATCTTTAAAAAGCGCCAGCACGTGGTGAAGCGTCAGTCCAGTATCGACAATATCTTCCACGACGATCACGTCGCGCCCAGCCAAGTCAACCCGCGTGTCTTTTACCAATTCGACGTGGCCACTGCTCTGAGTTCCCACGTAGCTTTTAACGTCGATAAAATCGTATTCTAGCCCCGCTTGCCCAGCGGCTGGCCAGTGCCGGACGAGAGCCATGAGAAAAGGGGCAGCTCCGTTGAGCAATCCTACAAGCAGTGGACGCTCTGAAGCGCACTCTACGGCCATCGCGTGGGCCATTGCTGCAGCGCGCTCTTCAATGCTTTCACGCACAATCAGGGGGACGATTCTAGGTTCCATATATTTGCCAGAGATATACAAGCTACAGACCAACTGCTACCAATGCGTCAAACGTACGCAGTAAAATGGCCCTATCCTCAGCCATTTCGGGAGGCATATGGCGCTCGATGACAAACGTTCCATTGGGTGAATCTTGCAGATAATTGCACATTGCCCTAATGTGAAATTCTCCGCGCTCTGAACGGATCCCGCTCGCAGCTAAGCGCCGACGTACCTCCGCGTGTATGTAGTGTTCCAGCAGGATGGGAAAACGCGCTAGGAGGTCTTCACAAAGAAAGCGAACGCGCAGCGCCTCGAAGAAGGCATGTGCCGCAACCCCCTCTTCCTCCCATTCATTTTTCTTAATCTTCCACTCGTGATTCATGTCAATCGCTCACCCAGCCAATAATATAAGCATTCAAGAGAGAGGATTGACAACAAAGAGCATGTGCAGGCTCTTTTAAAGAACCTGCACATGGGTGCTGCGGGGGTATTGGAGAGAGGAGCTCTTATGCGGCGCGGCGATGCGACGAGTGTCGCAGTGGATCGGGGTGACAGACCGTGCACACGGCCTGACTACCGCTTTCTCGAAAGGCAGTAGAACCACAACAATCACACGAAGGAACTGCAGGATCATAGGATTTTTCAGTCGAATATTCAGACCAATCAGACAGCGTGCATGCTCGTTGGGCTACATACGCACAGAGACCTTCTAACCCTTCTGAGCTGAGGTCTCCAGCAAGAAAGACCGCGTTTATATCAGTACAAATCCCCTCTAATTCAGACCAACTCCGCGCCTGTCCGACGCGCAGACTGAGCGTCTTTACCAGGTGGAGACGTGCCGTATTGACTGGGTTCATAGTACCTCGTTTACCTCTGAATTCTGCGTGCGTATACACATATCTTAGAGGCGGGACGTTGCGAACCCGAGGCGACGTGGCAGCGGAATGTGGGGGATCCAGATCGCCCAATATCGACTCGGGTTCGCGGTGGGTGTTTACGCTTCAACGAAAGTGTCTTCTCTATTCTCTTCTGTAGACTCTTCGCTTTCAGAGTCCGCTTTCATATGAAGCGTCTGGCGTACCTGTGTTTCGATCTGTTTGGCCACTTCGTCATGTTCGCGCAGAAAGATGCGTGCATTCTCTCGTCCCTGTCCCAGCCGTATGTCACCGTATGAAAACCAGGTGCCGCTCTTATCGACGATGCCGCTGTGAACGCCCAAGTCGATTAGATCTCCTTCACGAGATATACCAACGTCATCGCCGCGGAACATGATATCAAATTCAGCTTCCCTGAAGGGAGGCGCGACCTTGTTTTTTACTACCTTTATACGCGTGCGGCGACCTATAACCTCATCGCTGTCCTTAATGGCACCAATGCCTCGAATATCAAGTCGGACAGAAGAATAGAAACAGAGCGCTCTACCACCGGTCGTAGTCTCTGGACTGCCGAACATAACGCCAATTTTCATGCGCAGCTGATTTATAAACAAAACCGTCGTACCCGATTTCTGTGCAGATCCCGTGAGCTTTCGCAAGGCCTGCGACATGAGTCGCGCGTGCAACCCAACGTGCGAATCGCCCATATCGCCTTCGAGCTCTGCTTTGGGCACGAGTGCGGCCACGGAATCAACTACGATGAGATCAATCGCTCCACTGCGCACTAGAGTATCCGTGATCTCTAGCGCTTCCTCACCTGAATCGGGCTGTGAGACGAGTAGATTATCCACGTCGACGCCTAGTTTTCGAGCAAATTGTACATCGAGTGCGTGCTCAGCGTCTACAAAAGCGGCAACCCCCCCCATTCTCTGCGCTTCCGAGACAATATGAAGCGCGAGCATCGTTTTACCTGCTGACTCGGGGCCAAATAGCTCGATGACACGGCCGCGCGGTATGCCTCCAACGCCTAGGGCCGCATCGAGTGATATGGCTCCAGTAGGGATCACGTCGACATCCATAGCCGCCGACTCTCCGAGTCGCATGATAGACCCTTTACCAAACTGCCGTTCAATCTGGTCTAAGGCGAGTTTGATTGCTTTGTCTCTGTCACCACCTTCAGTCTTGCTGCTGCTCGTCGCTTTGCTTTTGCCCGCTGCCATAGCTAATCTCCTAGGAAAGGGAGTGAAGTGGAGAATGCGCACTACGTATACATCTGTTAACTGCACATAATAATAGTATATTTTTGTGCATTGATCAAGATCTTTTTAATCAGTTTTTATTAAGCTGCTACACAGAGTATACAAATTGCATGCCATGCAGGACGAATATCGCCCAAGTGCATTATAAACAATAATTAAAGTGTTTTTACGGGATTTTTAGAACTGGACGCGTGCGTAAAAAATGAAACGGCCGTGCATCCATTAACCAACACTAGAAATAGGGGAATGTACTGTCGTCTAAGAGCGCAGCGCCAGATCTTCTGCCGCCTCCAAACCACCGACGCCAATCACCTCCACACCTTCTGGACGCTTCCACCCTTTCAGGTTGCTACGTGCGACTAGGCAGCGCTCAAAGCCTAAGCTGCTTGCCTCAGCCACTCTGCGCTCCACTTGATTGACGGGGCGTATTTCCCCACCAAGGCCAATTTCACCAAGTGCTACCGTCTTGGATTCAATAGGAACGTTGCGAAAGCTAGATACAATGGCTAGGCCGACGGCGAGATCGACGGCGGGTTCATCCAGGCGAAGTCCGCCAACAACGTTTACAAAAATATCCTCGCCAGAGAGGTCGTGTCCACAGCGCTTTTCCAAGACCGCGATAATGATGGATAGGCGCTTACCGTCGATGCCGGTAGCCACGCGCTGAGGATACCCGAAGCTAGAGCGACTGACCAACGCCTGGATTTCGACCATTAGGGGGCGCGTACCTTCAACGCTACATACAATGGACGAGCCTGCAATGCCCTCTGCGCGCTCTGCCAGTAAGATCTCTGATGGATTCGAAACCTCACTTAAACCGTGGTCGCGCATTTCAAAAATGCCTATTTCATTGGTCGAGCCAAATCGATTTTTAGCTGCGCGGAGAATGCGAAAGTGATGATGGCGTTCCCCCTCTAAATACAACACGGTATCGACAAGGTGTTCCAACACGCGTGGGCCCGCAACGGTCCCCTCTTTGGTAACGTGTCCTACGAGAAACACGGGCACACCCGTCTCTTTGGCCATATACACCAGTCGGGCTGCGCACTCACGCACCTGCGTTACGCTGCCCGGAGCACTGTCCAACTCCGGCATATAGATTGTCTGTATGGAGTCGATGACTATTGCCATCGGTCCTGCACTTTTAAGCTGTTCCAGAATAGAGGACAGATTTGTTTCTGCCAACACTTTCAACTCGTCGCACAGCGATCCCAGACGATCGGCGCGCTGTCGAATTTGAGCGGCCGACTCTTCTGCAGATATATAGGCAATACCGAGTCCGGCGGCCGATAGCTGGCCCGCCATCTGTAGAAGCAGCGTCGACTTGCCGATCCCGGGGTCGCCGCCTACCAAAACGACAGATCCCGGCATAATTCCCCCTCCAAGAACTCGATCAAACTCTGAGATGCCCACGTGTAGCCGCTCGTGATCTTCGCTCTGTACTTCTGTGATCGACTGCAGTTCTGCGCGTGACGCGGCGGCAATATGCTCGCGACGACGATCTTCTTCGACGGGCATCTCTTCGACGCAGCTGTTCCACTCTCCACATGCAGCACAGCGGCCAAACCAGCGCGCAGCGCTGTGACCACAAGACTGACACACGTACTTAGAACGTTTTTTCTTAGCCATGTTTTATCTCAGCTATTTTTCTCGGCTATGACGACGCGAGGAATATCGTTTAGATCAACAGATACATCAACAGACCGATAGGCTCCTGTCTGCTGCAGCAATGCGCATACCTGATCGGCCTGTCCATCTCCCACTTCGAGTAAAAGATGTCCGTTGGGGAAGAGAAAATCGGCCGCTGAATTACAAATCTGACGATAAAACGCAAGCCCATCTTCTCCACCATCTAATGCCAAATGAGGTTCGTAATCCCGCACCTCGGGCTCCAGCGTTGCAATATCGGCCTGGCATATGTAAGGTGGGTTAGAAGAGATCAGGTGGAATTGTCGATCTGCCACTGTCGTAAAAAGATCGCCACACAGCCACTCAACCCGCTCTTCTAAGGCCCACTTCTGGGCATTGGCAGCGGAGACAGCAATCGCGCTTTGAGAGAGATCGGACCCCGTCACAAACGCCTCTGCATGCTCATGGACGAGCGATAGGGCAATCGCTCCTGAACCACAGCACAAATCCAAACAGTGCGGCGCGGACAAGTCGGCCAGCTTTTCGAGCGCAATGTCGACTAAGATTTCCGTTTCTGGCCGGGGAATCAAGACATCGGAGGTCACAGACAGTTCTAAATAGCGAAAGGCGGCTGTGCCAACTATATACTGAAGTGGAACGCGTTTGACTCGCTGTCGCACATAGGACCTATAGCGATCCACTTCCTCCGCGTGTAGAGGACGATCAAACTGCAGGTATAAGTCTAGGCGTTTTAGACCAAGCAGATCCGCCAGCAGCAGTTCGGCCTGCAGGCGCGCTTCGGGAATCTCTCTATCGGTAAAGAAGCGACTCGTCTCTTCGAGGATCTCGAGAAGCTTCCAACTGCGCGACGTAGACATGAGGCCTTAGACTCTATTGGTCAGCCAACTGCAGGCTTTCCTCCTGAGCCGCGAGTGCAAGCTGCTGTACGAATTCACCTAGATCCCCGTCGAGGACCTCCTCAAGCCGATATAGAGTCAGCGTAATCCGGTGATCCGTCACTCGGCCCTGGGGATAATTATACGTGCGAATCTTAGCGCTGCGATCCCCCGAACCAATCTGTCCCGCCCGCGCCGCATCTCGTTTGGCTTTTTGCTCTGACATAATTTTGTCGTACAGGCGTGCCCGCAGAATCTTCATCGCCTTATTCTTGTTTTTCAGCTGTGATTTCTCGTCTTGACAGGCTACCACTATACCCGTCGGAACGTGCGTAATCCGCACCGCAGAATCCGTCGTATTGACGCTCTGACCTCCCGGGCCACTAGAGCGGTAGACCTCAATTTTCAAGTCATCTTCATTGACTTCAACTTCAACGTCCTCGGCTTCGGGAAGGACGGCAACCGATGCAGCCGACGTGTGAATACGACCCGCCGTTTCCGTCTTGGGCACGCGCTGAACCCGGTGCACGCCGCTCTCGTATTTAAGGCGACCGAAAGCCTCCTTGCCCGTAACGGAGAATACAACTTCTTTAAATCCTCCAGAGGGATTAAGGCTAGAAGACAGCATTTCTATTTTTAAGCTATTGCGCTCAGCAAAGCGCTGGTACATGCGGTGAATATCGCTGGCAAAGAGCCCGGCCTCGTCTCCGCCGGCGCCGGCGCGTATTTCAATAATTGCATCGCGGGCGTCATTCGGGTCTTTGGGAATGAGAAGAACTTTGAGCTGAGCCTCTAACTCTTCTATCTGTGCACTCAGGTCGTCGCGTTCCGCCGCAGCGAGCTCGACCAACTCCTCGTCCTCACCCGCTGCAATAATCTCATCGGCCTCGTCACAGCGCGCCTTTGCCTGTCTATAGATAGCAGCCACCTCTACTACTTCGCGCATATCGCCCACTTCGCGCGCCAGCTTTTGGAAAAGCGCAGGATTTTGCCCCGTCTCTGGCGCTGAAAGCTGGGCGTTGAGATCTTCGTAGTGCTTTTCTAACTCCAGCAATTTTTCCAACATGACCACTCTCTCACCGTAAAATGTGTGCGTGCACCTCGCGCACTCTTCAGACGAATAATAGCATGCTACAACCGTGGCACGACGGCCGGTTTCACAATGAGCTCTCCGTACACGAAAAGAGGCGATAAGGCATCGTTCGTTAAACGCGCCTTACCACCTCTTTACGTATGACGTGATGCTTTAAGCCTGTTCGGCTGCCTCAGCTTCTTCTGGGGCGGCCTCAGCGGCGCTTTCGCTTTTACCATAGCGACGCTGGAACTGCTCGATCCGTCCACCGCGATCTAGGACTTGCTGACGCTTACCAGTATAGAAGGGATGCGAAGCAGAGCTCACTTCGACGCGTATGACCGGATAACTGTTGCCGTCTTCCCACTCCATGGTCTCTTCCGAAGTCATCGTAGATGCCGACAAGATCTTGAAGTCGCAGCTAGAGTCAAGAAAAATTACAGGATGATAATCTGGATGAATATCAGTCTTCACTTTGTTACCTCCGAACGCTCAGGAAAGCGAAATTAGTTTCTTTTACAAGATTTAATAAAATACACTGCAAAAGAAAAAATGCAAGATCCACACCGCTGCGTACTAGTCGTTCATTGCCTTGAGAAATTCTTCATTCGACGAGGTGCCTTCCATGCGTTCCATGAGAAACTCCATGCCTTCAACAACCCCCATTTGGTTGAGAATGCGTCGCAGTATCCAAGACCGGCTCAGCTCAAACTCGGAGAGCAGCAATTCTTCTTTGCGCGTGCTGGTCTGAGTTACATCAATGGCTGGATAAATGCGTCGGCCGCTCAGGCGGCGGTCCAATTGAACCTGCATATTACCCGTCCCCTTAAATTCTTCGAAGATGACCTCATCCATGCGACTGCCCGTCTCGACAAGCGCCGTCGCAATAATGCTCAAACTACCCCCTTCTTCGACATTGCGCGCGGCGGCAAAAAAGCGTCGCGGCCACTGGAGCGCCGTCGAATCGACACCACCGGTCAGAATACGACCGGAGTGAGGTGTCACAGTATTATAAGCACGCGCCAAACGCGTGATACTGTCGAGTAAAATAACCACATCGCGCTTGTGCTCGATCAATCGGCGCGCTTTTTCAATAACCATTTCGGCCACTTGAACGTGGCGCGTTGCCGGCTCGTCAAAGGTCGAGCTAATGACTTCCCCATTAACAGAGCGCAGCATGTCCGTGACTTCCTCGGGGCGCTCGTCTATTAGCAGCACGATGAGTACGACTTCCGGATGATTCGTGGTAATGGCGTTGGCCAGCTTTTGCAAAAGCATGGTCTTACCCGTAAACGGAGGCGCAACAATCAAACCGCGCTGTCCTTTCCCTATCGGAGAAAGGAGGTCGAGAATGCGCGTAGTCATGTCTTTGGGATTGTGTTCGAGCTTAAAGCGTTCTGCCGGATGGAGAGCCGTGAGGTTCTCAAAGATCGTCTTGTTTTTTGTTACTTCTGGGTCTTCAAAGTTGATCGCCTCTACGCGCAGTAGCGCAAAATACTTCTCGTCGTTTTTAGGCGGTCGAATTTGACCAGAGATCGTATCGCCCGTGCGTAGGCTAAAGCGCTTAATCTGCGAATGCGAGACATATATGTCGTCGGGACCAGGCAGATAGTTGTAGCTCGGAGAGCGCAGGAAACCGAAGCCCTCTTCTAAGACTTCAAGAACGCCTTGGGCAAATATAAGCCCGCTGCGCTCCGTCTGATGCTTAAGAATTGCGAAGATCAGTTCCTGCTTGCGCAAGGCCGTGAAGTCGGCGACCTCCAAGTTCCTAGCCAACTCCTGCAGGTCTAGGATATTCATACGCTGAAGCTCGACGATGTTCATCTTCTGATTTTTATTGGCAGGCGGCATTCTGTCTCCTTGCGACCTTTGCAAAATAGTTTACGTCTGTTACTAGCTGACGATTGGAGTAAATTCGGTTTTTATAGATAGCTTCGTGCTAAAATGTCGGATTTGAGGTTGTCGGTAGGTGTACGCGCCCAACCCTCATTTTCAATCTCAAAATGAGAGCCAAACTATTCTTGTGGTTGTATTATTCTGGATTTAGGGAAGAATGCTATATGTCTGCATCCTGAAACTCGGTCAAAACCAGAGGAGACTGCTCGTATACCCTAGTTGAGACTCTTCTGGGTAGCTATGCTCCGGTACTCCGTTGTGCGGGATTTCGTATGTGAACAAGCAAGAAGTAAAACTGAATTTAAAGTTAGGACCCAATAGACTACTTGTCAAGAGGTCTATAGTGGATAGAGAACATCGCCCCCGACGCACTCCATCCACTAAAGTGAGCTTTCTTAACCTCCGCTGATGACAGACGCGTTCGCTATAACCTTGCCAAAGTCATCGGCAAAGCGAAAGAAATCGCCAAAGTCGATACGACCGTTAGGCACAATATCAAACCGCGCATCATAGCCGGTTTCCCCTTGTGCAGTGCCAAAGTGATCGGCAAAAAGGAAAAAGTCGTCAAAGTCAACTTGATCCCCTTCGCGGGTAAACCATCCGACGATGAGATCGCCATTGCGGTCCAGAGGCGCGGTCACAGGCACTAGTTGAGAAGTGGAATTATCTTCCAAAGACAGGACACCGCCCAATGAATCAAATGCATCTGTACCCTGAGCAACTTCGGATTTAAGCGTCTCCAGCACCGTCGTAGCGCTAAACTCATCAGCGCTCGTCACATCGGGTTCTGCTATCTCGAAAGAGACAATAACGCTGCCAGCAGCAAGTCCTGTAATGATGATGCGCTGTGGGCTAATACTAAGCAGAGCAGCCATTCGCTCAATAAACTGATTGGTAAACACGCCAACGGCTTCCTCATCTTCAAGATTCAGTTCGCTGTCAATGCGCATAGATGCCTTAATTTTCGTCTCCACAACAACCTGCGTAGTGCCTCCTACAAGAACCATGCGCGCGCGGTCTTCGTCCGAACCAGCAACGGCATCTATTTCCGTTTCGTTGTCTAGGTCAAAAGAGCGCACCGAGTAGATATAAGATGCTCCATCTTCAACGGTAGAATCCACATATTCTGAGATACCAGAGGACAGCGTCGCAAGTAAGAGTTCGTCTCCACCTTCATCTATCCTGTAAACTCGATAGCCGCGCACATCCCCAGAAAGCACGACCGCACCACCGACGGAAGCCTGAAAAGAGAGCGCATCATCAGCAGAAAGGTTCCAGGTTAAACCCACGCTGCGTTCGCCCGAATCCATGGCGACCAAAGCCTGTAAGTTGGTCACTGGGGCAGGAGGGATATTATCGACGGCCGCAACAGGCTCCGAATAAACGGTTAACTGTGCATCCGCCATATGCACTCCAAAAACGAGCAGAGCGACAATAAGGGCTCTCTTCAACATGGCTTCACCTCCATTGGTTGATTCAGAGATTAAAAGGTAGGAGCGTGCAGCAATCTAAGTGATTTGGCAATCGCGAGTCAAGTAGACACGGGCATAAAAAAACGGGCAGCGTGTCGCGGAAAATGCGACACGCTGCCCGTTTAAACGCGTTCTGAAGCTGTTCCCCGAAGGCGGGTCAGCTCACAGCGCAGGCATTAGCCAGCGCTGACGTACGTTCCCTCTTTGCCGAAGTTGTCGGCAAAAAGGAAGAAATCGTCGAAGTCAACTACGCCGTTTCCGTCAAAGTCGGCTACCGGATCCGGTGAGGCCAGACCGAAGTTGTCGGCGAACTGGAAAAAGTCGTCAAAGTCGACGGTGCCGTTTCCATCGATGTCGCCAAAGATCTGCACTCCGTCCGCATCGACGAGGATCTGCTGATCACCAGCCTCAGCGCCCGTACCTGACAGGGCAACAATTACTTCCGGATTGTCAGCGTCGTCGCTGGTGATAACGAGTTCGCCTGCAGCTGTCTCAGCGAGCGTTGGCGTAAACGTGACCGTGACCACCTGAACCTCGCCCCCGGCCAGTGAGAAGCTCTCTACGTCAGCGGAGAAGGCACCGTCGCCTTCAACCACGACGTCACCAGAAAGAGCCAAGTCTCCGGCGTTGGTGATTTCAACCTCGCGAATCCGGCTCGTGCCAACAATGACGCTGCCAAAGTTAGCAGGCACCGCACCGCTTACAACCAAGCTGCCTTCATCCAAACCGTCTTCGATTGAAGCGGAGAGACTGATGTCAGTGGCACGCTGATTCGGGTCGTTCGTGCTGATCTCAAGCAAACCCGGGTAGTCGCCGTTTACATTACTTACCGTCGAGGCGTCAAACACAAGCTCTATCTCGCCCGTCTCACCTGTGGCCAAGCTCAGAGAGGCGGGAGAGACTGAATAGCCCTCACCCGTGAGCGCCGTCGAGATGGTCAGAATCGCTTCGGCGTCTGTTCCCGTGTTTGTGAAGGTGAAGATCTCAAAGTCAAAGTCATCTGCGGCAACCACACCGAAAGTGACTGAAGTAGCATTGGTGCTGGCAACTTCTTCTACCGCACCGATGTTGTCTGCAACGCTCGCCAACGCTGGATCTTCTGCGAAGGTCTCTGGATTGTTCTCAATGGTAGCTTCCAAGTCTGCCACAGCCTCTTCGGCCGAAACTTCTTCTTCTGCATCGCCCAGATCAATAATCTCGAAGTCAACTATGATACTGCCCGAGCGGACGCCCAAAATGATGATTCGGCGTTCATCAATACCGGCAGCATTAGCGATCGAACTACGTATCGCCAGAGCGGCATCGCGCTGTTCAGGTTCCAGAGCGCCCAAAACTTCTTGCTGTTCGGCTTCGACTTCTTCTAAGTAGACCTCAACCTCTTCAACAGTCGGTGCAGCCGGGGGCGGAGGAACTACAATCACTTCCGTAACAAACGGAGGAACGACCAAGTCACCGGCTACTTTAAGCTTAGCGATCTTGCTGATCACAGAGCCGGGAGGTACGTCTGGCTTACCGCCAGCAGGAGGCGGTCCCAAGTTAACAATCGTCGACTCAACGGCTTCGCTCTCATTACCGCTGGCGTCGATCGCCGTCACGAGGTAGGAGTAGGAGAGGCCGGCTGATACCGTGTCATCCGTGTAAAAGGTCTCGCCTGAACCGACAACGGCCAGTTCTTCGGGCTCTTCGCCAACTACGCTACGCCAAACTACGTAACCAGCAACGTCGTTCACATTGACAAAACCACCGCCGGAGGAAAGATCTCCCGTCGTGGGGGCCTGACGAACGAAATCATCATCGGCCAGCGTCCAGTAAACGTCTACGCTGACAGCACCAAGGTCTGCTTCAACGCTCACCTCACCGACGGGATGTGGAGCAAGATTGTCCTCGCCCGCAACTGCATCTGAGGTGACGAGATGATCATGGGCCTCTACAGGAGCCGCATGCATAAGGAAAGAACCCAGTCCCATGAGGACTAAGCCCGAGAAAAACACTTTTTTGCCTCTCGACATGTCCGATATCCTCCTAATCGATGCTGTCGCTTTATTCCCAGCCAGAACCGGAAACACGCAGCAGCTTGCTGGTCTTGTCCTCGAAGGAGGAGCAAGTAGTAAAAGTTTGCTTTCAATGTCTGGACTCTCACGACGGTGGGCAAATAGAGAGTCGAGGTAAAATGTATAATAATAAAAATTGGAGTCAAGCGATTTCTAAAATTAAATGGCTCTATCTCTCCCTCACTTCAACGCAATGCGCAACGGCGTTTCAAATCGAAACCGTGAGGAGATAAAACCACCACCAAAAACAGACAAAAAGAGCATATTGCCTGTCATGCATATTAAATTTTGTGTCATATTCAACCCACGTGACGGTTACGTACCGTGGGAGCTTGTAGACTGCTTGACCACATGCACAGAGCAAAATATCTTACCGCATCACACACCAATAGAAAGCACACGTTATAACGCATGCCTCGCATTCCAGAAGACATACTCCAACGCATTCGCGATGCCACAGATATAGCCGACGTTGTCGGAGAGCATGTTCAACTGAGCAAAAAAGGGCGCAATCTATTTGGCCTCTGCCCGTTTCACAACGAAAACTCACCCTCTTTTAGCGTGAGTCCCGAACGACAAATTTATCACTGTTTCGGCTGCGGTGCCGGAGGCAATGTTTTCAAATTCATTCAAGAGATCGACCGCGTCAGCTTTGTTGAAGCCGTCACATTCCTGGCACAACGAGCAAGTATTTCCCTCCCTCAGCATGATGCCCAGAGCCGTGCTCACAGCGAAGCATCGGACGAGATATACCGAGCTAATGAATTGGCGAATAAATACTACCATCACATGCTGCTCAACGATTCGGCGGGGCAAAATGCTCTGACCTACTTGAGAGATCGCCGCCTGAGCGATGAAACTATCGAGCGATTTGAGTTGGGCTATGCTCCCGCCGAATGGGACGGCCTGCTGAAGGTCGCTGGCCGACGAGGACTCAACCCACAGGCGTTGGAACGCGCGGGGCTAGCGCTCCAGAGACAAAGCGGCAACGGCTACTACGATCGGTTTCGCGACCGGGCCACCTTCGCTATCAATAACCTGTCCAATCGCACCATAGGCTTCGGTGCGCGTGCCCTGCAGTCTGAACAAGAACCCAAGTATCTCAACTCTCCAGAAACCGCCATTTACCACAAGGGCCAAGTCTTATACGGGCTATCCCACACGCGGGATGCCATACGGCGAAGCGACACGGTCATTGTCGTCGAAGGGTACATGGATTTGCTCAGCATGGTCCAAGCCGGCATTGAGAATGTGGTAGCAACTTCCGGAACGGCTCTAACCGAAGACCACTGCCGAGCGCTAGCTCGCTATGCCCACAAAATAGTGCTGCTATTTGACGGCGATGCCGCAGGATCGAATGCAGCCATGCGCGGCGTAGAAATTGCGCTAGGGAGCGGCGCAGACGCACGCATCGTATCACTCCCGAGCGAGCACGATCCAGACACCTTTGTGCAGACAGAAGGAACGGATGCGCTGCTAGCGCTGGCCGAAAATGGGCAGTCAGCGCTCGACTTCTATCTCAATCAGATCAGCAAGCAGCACGATCTGAACAGCGTGCAGGGTAAATCGCAAGCGATAGAAACGCTTAAGCCACTCTTGGCGCGCCTGCGGGATGCCGTTCGACGCGATCTCATGATGCGGGAAGTCGCCCAACGTCTGTCGGTAGACGAAGGCGCACTGCGACAAGAAATGCATCACGTCGTTCAAAGACAGCAGCGCACTGCGCGAACGCCATCAGCAGAACCCGCAAAGACCGGAGATCATATTCCAGAGGCGCCTCGTCGGGAACGCGAATTTATTGGTCTTCTTCTCCACTACCCTCAGTATATACGCGCCGCATCAGATCAGCTAGACGTTGAAGGCTTGGAATCTACTGCGTGCCGCACCCTCCTCCAGACACTATACGATCATTTCTCCGAGGCAAGCGCCATCGACCTGTCCCTGCTAATGGACCACGTGCAAGAGGAGCACCTCGGGCGCTTGGTTTCCGAATGTGCGATGTTTGGTTTTTCCGAGGAACAGGTGGACGAGCAGTGGAAACAATCTCTGTCTTTTTTTCAGCGGAATGCTTTACAGCGACGCATCATGACAACTCGTCAGGCACTCGCACAGGCCGAACAATCGGGCGACGACGGCGAAGTGTTGCGTCTGAGCGGTGAATTGGTGAAGCTCAATAGACAACGACAGCATCATGCTGAAGCACAAACCTCTTGACCCGCACAGCAAAACATCTACATTTTGTCTCTGATTTTACGGGCCTATAGCTCAGTTGGTTAGAGCGACGGACTCATAATCCGTTGGTCGTAGGTTCAAGTCCTACTGGGCCCACCATAATGCCGTAGTGAGGGCGATTAGCTCAGTTGGTTAGAGCGCCGGTCTCACATACCGGAGGTCACTGGTTCAAATCCAGTATCGCCCACCATGTAAAAACCGCCGGAGCATCTGCTCCGGCGGTTTTATTGTAGCATCTATATTGTCAGACCACAGCGCACGGATCAGCACTGAGCATTAACAAACATCCGTTAGCCATCTTCCTCCATATCACGAATCGCCTTGCACTGGCGTAAATGCACGTTCTGGGGAGGATTCTGGTATCCTTTCCAAGCATATGGATCTACTCCAGATACGGGCAAAACGTTGCGGCGATCAGCATTGGCAACGCGCTCTCCCTCCTCCAGACTCCACGGCAGCAGACTCCACGCATTGCAGTAGTGATTTACCAATACACGGCGATATACGTCACTGCGATTCTTGCGCGAGCGGTGTAATAAGTAACCGTTGAAAAAAACTAAAGTCCCGGCTTTGACCTCTACAGGCACTTCCACGCTCTCGTCAAACCCATAGCTCTCTGGTGCAAAGTCGAACTCCTCAGGTCTCTCATGCTCGCGCTGAGGATACAAATATCCCGTCTTATGTGAACCGGGAATAATCCACAAGCACCCATTCTCCTCCGTCGCATCGTCAACGGCAATCCATGCGCCAATCAGAGAGCGATCACGCGTCGGAATGTAAACCTCGTCTTGGTGCCAAGCTTGCCCTTGAAACTGCGGTGGCTTGACAAAATACATCGACTGCATGCACTTGACGCTACCATCCCACCAGGGCAGGTGGGCCGCAGTGATTTGACTCAAAATGCCGCAGATTTTGGGATGGCGCACATACTTCTCGATAACCGGACTCACAAAGTGGGGCTGATGAATACACAAGATGGACCTCAACACTTCGGTATCGTCGACGGCTTGGGAAATGGGCTCTATGTTATCGCACGGATACTGACCTCTTGCGACTTTGACGATATCTGCCTTCAGTTCATCCAGTTCATCCGCGTCGATCACGTCGGGAACGGTGACATAGCCGTTCTCTACAAAAAAGTCGACCTGCTCTTGATCGATTACTTTGGGCACTTCGATAGTTGTATCACTGCCGCTTGTCATGGCTTCCATGCGTCCGGACTCCATCCCGCGCCATCGGCGCACCGTTCTTTTTGAACTGCAATATATACCCCGCCAAGATTATACAATAAAGGGGGTTTGTCAATTAAGTCCTCGTTGGACGGCCTCTACGAGAAAAGTGACAATATAATCGAACCGCTCCACGGTACAAACCCCTACAAAAATACGCCATTCAACTGGATCGCAGTCCCCCTATCTGCTACATTTTCCGACATCTCATGCCGATAGGAGCTTAGAAATGAACAGACCACCTGACGAATTTCAATACATTCCAGTCGAACAACTGCGCGCGCTGAGCACATCCTGCTTAAAGGCGGCTGGCATGCCCGAAGCCCATGCGCAACAGCTAGCGCATCTACTGAGTAACTCAGACCTACGCGGCGTGCGTTCACACGGCACGCGCACCCTGTATGGATACTGTAAAACAATTCGCGAGGGAGGGGTTAATCCCAATCCAGACATAACAATCGTGAAAGAAACAGATACAGCTGTTCTTGTCGATGGAGACGGCGGCTTAGGCTACGCACCAACTATGCTAGCTACAGAGATGGCCATAGAGAAAGCCAAAGAAAAGGGAATCGCCGTCGGTGCAGCACGCGGCATTGGACACTACGGCTCGGCGGGGCACTACGTGCGACGCGCCATGGAAGAAGACTGCACCGCCTACTCCGTACAAGGAGCCTACCCACAATACTACGGCAGTAACGAGGGCAAACGCGCTGCGCACTACGGCAATCCTCCCCTGTGCTTCGGCTTTCCGGGCCAGGAAGAGGCACCTGTCATATTAGATGGCGCAACCTGTATACTAGCCGACTATCAGCGAGGCGAGGAGTTCGAGGCGCTGGAATCACAAATACCGGCTGCATTCTTCAAGAGCATGGGATATACGGCGATCGGAACCCTATTGGGCGGTGCATTTGTTGGCCAAGCCGATCCGCGCGCCGAGGAAATTGCCGAGCAATGGCCCAGAGCCCGCCTAGGTGGACTGATCGTCGTCATGGACTTAGGACTGTTTGCGCCGGTAGATCAGGTGCGACGCGGAGTAGACGAACTCAGCCACCTCGCTGCAAAAGAGATGATTCCCGTCGCTGGATACAACGAAACAACGTTGCCCGGAGGGATTGAGCATCGCTGTGAAAACAAATACCGACAGAGCGGAGTTCCAGTCGGTAAAGAAGAACTCAAACGGCTAGAGGATTGCGCAGACGAATTAGACGTGCCAATCCCGTGGAGATCTTAACACACTCTAATCTGGACTTCGCCTGTCGGAGCACGTAGTTTACTTGCACTTGTTTACATTGCTAATTTGCGGTCTGGCAGTCGCTCAAAGTGCGCCTGCCCTGCGTAAAAGGAGCGTATTTGATGTCTCTCACACCCGAACGTCTGACGGAACTCAAGCGCCAGGCTATTCATCTGCGTCGCCTCGTTGTCGAGTCGGTGCATCATGCAGGTGCCGGCCACCTAGGCGGCCCCATGTCGGCCGCCGACATGCTTATCGCGCTCTATTTCGAAGTGCTCAACATAGATCCATCGGACCCGCATAAAGCTGATCGAGATCGCTTTATTCTGTCGAAAGGTCATTCGTCCATCGGTCTCTATTCGGCCCTGGCGCTACGCGGCTACTTTCCCCTTGAGGAACTCAAGACATTTGACGCGATCGACTCTCGCCTGCAAGGACATCCCGCTATGGATATGCTGCCCGGCATAGACATGTCTTCCGGTTCGCTCGGCCAAGGACTGTCTCCGGGGCTGGGCATGGCCTTGGCTGCTCGCCTAAAAGATAAATCGTTTCATACCTATGTGATGCTTGGAGACGGCGACTCACAGGAAGGCCAAGTATGGGAGGCCGCACTTGTGGCAGGGCGCTATAGGACCAATAACTTAACGGCGATCCTAGATCTCAATGGCTTGCAGCAATACGGCTGGGCGACTGAAACAGGCTATGGGGAATTGGCGCGCAAACCGCCACAGGAAAACCCCGAAGCCCGCTGGCAGGCCTTCGGTTGGAACACAATCTCAATCGACGGGCACGATATGGAGCAGTTTATCGATGCCTGCAGTCAGGCCAAAAACTACCACGACGGCCCCACCATCATCATTGCCCATACGACCAAGGGGAAGGGCATCTCGTATATGGAAGACGACTTTAACTGGCATTCAAAACCCGTTACGGACGACGACCTCAAACAGGCACAGGAAGAACTGGCTGCTCAGGAGGCCGCACTCGCATGACAACTCTTCACCTTCCACTGACCGTTGGCGATGCACTCGCCGCACAGAGAGATGCATTCGGCGATACGCTGGTCGAGCTAATAGACCGGGATGAACGCGTCTACGTGCTAGACGGCGACTTAGCCAACTCGACCAAGGCAGACAAAATATCGCGTGAACGTCCAGAGCGCTTTCTGCAAATGGGGATCGCGGAGCAAAACATGATGGGCGTTGCCGCTGGCATGGCTTCCTGCGGCCTCGTTCCATGGCTGAGCAGCTTCGCCTGCTTTTTAGTTAACCGAGATCTCGACCAGCTCCGCGTCGTCGTTGCACAGCCCAACCTACCGGTGAAAATTGCCGGGGCCTATTCGGGCCTGCTAACGGGCAAAACGGGCAAGACACACCAAGAGGTTTCCGATCTCTCCGTCATGCGCGCTATGCCGAATATGACCGTCCTCTCTCCGGCCGATGCCGTAGAAGTGAGAGCGGCCATGATCGCAGCCAATGACAGCGACGGACCAGTATATATACGCTTGACGCGCGACCCGGAAACCGTCGTCTTCCCATCCGACTACACCTTCGAGATCGGACGCGCCATTGTCGTTCGCGAAGGCTCTGATGTAACTATTTTTTCGACGGGCGCTCAGACGGTGCGCTGTTTGCAGGCAGCTGATCTACTTGCGAAAAGCGGCGTCTCGGCACACGTAGTGCACGTTCCCACGATCAAGCCGCTAGACGCAGAAGCTATAGCCGAGGCGGCCGCGCGCACGGGCCGCGTCGTCACCGCTGAAGATCACACGATCATAGGTGGCTTGGGCGGAGCCGTCGCCGAAGCACTTGGCGAACTACAACCCACCCCCATGCGCCGCGTAGGCATACGCGACACCTTTGGTGAGTCGGCTGCCAACGAAGACCTGTTAGAGAAATACGGAATCACTGCAGAACACGTGGCCAATGCGGCGCGAGATCTCCTGTGACAATCTTGACCACAAACCATTTTGAACCGTTATTATCTGCATATACTTATGCACCGAGGCGTCTAATGATACGGCGTCTGCAATTTACTGCGGGCTCCTATGAATTCGATCTGTTGTAAATCAATCTGTTGCTTCGGTACAGCGCAGGCATACGCTTGCAACCTGCATTCGTCGTATACACATAGCGCATACGGTTTTCCAGTGCACCGCTCCGGTGCACTTTTTCTTTCCCGACCATCGATTCATTCCGGGAATATGCGGCATGGAGAGGAGACGAGGAGTCACCCATGAGAGAAGGTTTACTGCAGCTTCTAAAGCTCCAAGAAGTGGATAAAGAACTGGAGTCTCTCGAAGAGTCCAAAGACAAGTATCCCGCCGAAATAGATGAGCGCCAAGCCGAAATCGACGCAGCCGGTCAGGCTATGCAAGAGATGGAAGCAGAGAAAGCAGAGTGGGAAAGGAAGCAGCGCCAGAGCGAGCTCGACATAGAGAGTGCTAAGGCCAATTTAAAAGAGCACGAAGAGCGCTTTTCTGTTGTGACCAACAACAAAGAGTACGATGCGCTACAGATGGAAATAGAAGCCTGCAAGACCGCATTGGCCGAGCACGAGAGTCTCTTGCTGACTTCTCTTGAATCTATTCAAAACCTAGAAGAGGGCATCGAGGGCGAGAAGAACGCATTCGAAGAAACTCGTCAGACGCAGCAGGAACGCATTGACGAGCTGCAAAAACAGCTCGACTCCATGCAGGAATTGGTTGACGGCGTAGAGGCAAGGCGCACCGAAGTTGCAGGGACAATCGAGAAACGTCTCCTAACGATTTATGAACGCCGCCGTGGACCGCGCTCTAAGCGCGTCTCTGCCGTGCGCAAGGGTTCCTGCGGCACGTGTTTCCGTCAGCTCCCACCTCAGCAGCGCAGCGAAGTACGTCGCTGTGAACGCATTATCAACTGCGAAAACTGTGGCGCTATCATGGTGTGGGACGAAGATTCAGAATAAGCCGCACGTATTTGGAGTAGGTCGGGCGAACGCGCGATCTAATCATACGCATTAGACGTGAGGAAAGTCCGAGCTCCACAGGACGGGATGCTGGGTAACGCCCAGGGGGGGTGACCCCACAGAAAGTGCAACAGAAAGATACCGCCTGCGCTTACGCAGGTAAGGGTGAAATGGCGAGGTAAGAGCTCACCGCGTCGATGGCGACATTGACGGCTCGGTAAACCTCATCCGGAGCAAGGCCAAATAGGGGAAGAGAGGTGGTCCGCCTCACTATCATTCCCGGGTAGGCTGCAACGAGGCGATAGGTAACTGTCGTCCCAGATAAATGCTCGCACAGCGCGCCTCACTGGGCGCGTAGACAGAACTCGGCTTATAGACCCACTCCAATTAATAAGAAGGCCCGAAGCTCAAAGCTTCGGGCCTTCTTATTTTTCTCTTTTCCATACCTCACGCAACACGTATTATCAACCGTATGAAAAGCGTAATTCTTATTCTTATCGTGCTTCTGCAGACTTCGCTCTACGCTCAGAACGCCGAGGAGCCGCTCGGCTTACAAACCGCAAGCGGTGACTACATAGAGGGGTTTGTCGACTGGAGCGAACAGGTGCTCGTCGTCTACGGTAGCGCCGCAACACCCGAGCACATCAGCAACCCCGTGCAGAAACGCCTAATGGGCTTTCGTGGAGCCAAGGTCGTGGCCTATCGAAACCTGCTCGAGATGGTGGGCCAAGTACAGGTGAATTCAGAAACGCGCGTGCAAAACTTTATGGTAGAGAACGACTCTATCAGCGTGCGTATCCAAGGTCTCATACGCGGCGCGCGCGTCCGCACGGGCTCTCAAAGCCAAAGTGAGGATGGAGCGTATCGCCTCGCCTTAGAGCTGCCTCTGCGCGGCGAGTTTTCCTCTGCAATTCTACCCAAAGCTCCATCCCCTGATATGTCGGTCAGCTATGCGCTTCCCAACCCAGCTCTGTACGCACCAACTCCAGGTGATTCTCTGTCGGGCGATGTATTGGCAGAGGCACCGCCGGACGCCCCTCCAGCTGCATACGTCCCACCCAAATCGTATACGGGACTAGTAGTTGACGCGCGCGGCCTCGACCTTCAGCCCAGTATGTCGCCGCGTATCGTCGCCCGGGATGAACGCATCATTTACAGTGCAGCATCTTCCGATTCCAACTACGTAGCTGAATACGGCCTGGTGGGCTACGGAAAAGATCGCAAGCAAGCGATGCGCTCCGACCGCATAGGCGGCGAAAATGCCAACCCTTTTGTTGTTAAGGCAGCAGGTGTCTCGGGTCTATACAAGAGCGATATAGTGCTTGAAAACTTTGATGCCACGCTGGTTGTGATGGCCGATATAGACGGTGATTTTTTACGCGAATGTCGCGTGCACATTCTTCTTGGGCCTCAACCCGTCGTCATAGACAGCACCTTTATCGATTCGCTTTACATCGACGTACCCCATCGCAATACGCTACCGGAGGAAAATACCGTTGAGCTTTCAGAGCAAGCTGCACCAGGCGACACAGCAGAATAATTCGCTGCTATGCGTCGGCCTCGACTCCGAACTCAGTAAACTGCCCGACTGCACCCGTTCCAAAGACAATCCCGTACTCTACTTCAACAAGCACATTATCGACGCAACCGCAGATCTGGTTTGCTGCTATAAACCCAACTATGCTTTTTACGGTGCACTCGGCGCTGCAGGCTGGGAGACGCTGCGCGCCACCATCGAACACATCCCCTCGCATATTCCCGTTTTAGTTGACGCTAAGGTCGGCGACATAGGCAATACGGCACAGCAATACGCACAGATGTTTTTCGAGGGTCTCGGAGCTGATGGTCTCACAGTCACGCCGTATATGGGCGAAGACTGCGTGGCTCCGTTTCTCTCTTACACAGAAAACGCCACCTTTATCGTCTGCCTAACTTCCAATAAAGGTGCCGATGATTTCGAGAAGAAAGCGCTGGGGACCCGGCCGCTGTACGAAGAGGTCATTGCCCGCGTTCAGCAATGGACCGAGCACGGCAACTGCGGTTTGGTGATCGGTGCAACGCAGCCCGACTACTTCGCGCGCGTGCGTGCACTGGCGCCCGATATGCCGCTGCTCATTCCCGGAGTTGGCGCACAGGGCGGCAGCGCTGAAGAGGCCGTGTCCAACGGGCAAGACAAAAAGGGAGCGGGGATTCTTATCAACTCTTCACGCGGGATTATCTTTGCCTCTTCAGGCGAAGATTTTGCGGCGGCAGCGAGCACGGCCGCGCGCGATCTGCGCGATGAACTCAACCGGCACAGATCTACTCAATAGCGCACGCGCACAACCACCTCTGTGAAAATTAGAAATGGTCTTGCAAGAGACGCGTGATCGCGTTAGGACGCGCGTAGTAACGCTGCGTCGCTGCGTCTTTTCCTTCCCATAGCCTGCGCGGAAAAATCGTGTAATTGCTAATGGGCGGTGCACTTGCCCGCCCGCAGTAAATGTGAATGGTTCGCCGTTCTCTGTCGGTCTGACGCACATTACCCGCGTGAAACATCCCTGCGTTAAAGATAACCGCAGTCCCCTTATCACCTTGAATATGGTGCGCGTCGTGTAAATCGTAGTTCGCCAGCGACGGCAGAGCATCGCTCTGACCTGACCCAGGCAGCACGCTGAACGTGTGCGTCGTCTCGTCGACATCGGTCAGATAAAAGGCCACAGAGACATAGTGCGTATAGTCAGGCGGTCCGACCGGCATGCCGGTCCACCCTCCACCGTCACGATGCCAATTGCAGTAGGGCTCTCCTTTAAACGGCTTGCGGATGCGCACCGAGTGCTCCTCAGCGCAGATATCATGTCCTAGAATACCCTCCAACAGCGGCATGAGGCTCGGTGGACGCATACTCACGTCCATGACCTCATATGCCAAGAGCATATGCACATTGAGCACGACGTGGCCCTCTTCCCGCTCGATCCAAAACGAATTAGGCTCTACTATGTCCTCATCAATAGCCGCGTTGATGTCATCTACATCGACAGCTTCGAGCGCATTAGGTATGACCAGATAGCCCTGCTGGCTATAGGTCTCTAACTGATCTTTTATACTGGGCATGGCAGACCTCCTAGCCAACTGTAATCTCTAGGTAAAGGGAAAAAATAGGCCGTGCTCTCACCTATCTCAAACGCACCACACGCATTGATTTTATCTGCGTCTTGTTCTATTTTCAAAGGCGTCGTCGGGGTGTGGCGCAGTCCGGCTAGCGCACCTGCTTTGGGAGCAGGGGGTCCTCGGTTCGAATCCGAGCACCCCGACCATTTTTAAACAAAAAAACATTGTATACAAAAAGGACAAAAGACGTGTCCTTTTTGCTCAACATATAGCCTCAGACCAGCAGAGAAATCGGCGGCTTCCGCTATAGCTTCCGACAGGCATTGACGCCTAAGCCT
>CALDFW010000148.1 GCA_937942165.1 uncultured bacterium
TTTAAGATCTCATGGGCGACTTCGAGAACGTGGCGTCCCCGATATCCAGTGCCCAGCGCAGCGGCAAGCAACTCATCGTCGCGCAGCGCTTCTTCACCTTCATCCAACAGCCGCTGACGCGGGAGCAGCGATCTGCTGCCCTGCCGTCTCTCTCCACGTTGCAAATCCAATGGCATTACTCCGTTCTGACTCAGCTTCATCACCGATAACTGGTGTAACCCAATTCACGCATTCGTCTCTTCTCTATCACGCTCCCAACGCCTCTATGAGCCCGTGCCTATTCCACAGCACAAGCTGTGCCACTTTCTTGCCATAGCACAAACGTCCATCTATATTTTCCCACTGCACTCCGGCCTATATCACAGCGCTTCGCCCTTTCCCTACCCACAAAGCACAGAGTGGATGGAAACACCCTTCATTACTCGCTGGTTTCTGCCCGCACTCAGCGGCGTCTTATTGGCACTATCTTTTCCCGGTCCGCCACTAGAGGGCCTCGCATCTCTTTACCACCCTCAGTGGGCCTATGTAGGACTCTTACCCCTATTCTTTGCCTTACAAAACGGAGAAAAACGACACGCCTTATACAGCGGTTGGCTCTCTGGTTTCACCTTCAATCTCCTGTGTCTATACTGGGTGGCTTATACGCAGGGTGGAGGATCTGCCGTAGTCGGGGGCACGCTACTACTAGCCATTTATCTGGGACTGTTTGTCGCGATTTGGGCCTTGGTCATCCGCAAGATTGTAGCCCATTGGGGCATATTCGGTTGGCTTGCAGCCCCCGCCCTGTGGACGACGCAGGAATATGCACTCTCTCTGGGCGAGCTAGGATTTCCCTGGCTGCTGCTGGGCCACGCACAGTCGGGACAGACAAACCTCATTCAGTTCGCCTCCATAACCGGCGTATACGGCGTTTCCTTTTGGGTCGTCTCAATCAACGTACTGCTTTTTTTGCTCTGCTATGCGCATGGGACCCGGCGCGCGGCGCTCGGTATAGCACTAGTGGCTTTATTTGCTCTTCCCTGGACACACGCTCGCAGCGCAATAAATCAAGTAACGCCCGCACAGTCGCTTCGCATTGCGCTTATTCAACCCAACTTAAGCATAGAGGAAAAGTGGGGATATGGAGGTCTAGAGCGCAGTTTAGAACGTCTTGAGCGCCTCTCTTATGAGACCGTGGCAAGACGGCCTGAGCTCATCGTATGGCCCGAAACCGCCCTGCCCTGTTATCTTGCTCTCACAGCCGACTGTCGTCGACAAACAGCGGCTCTAGTCGACGAGATAAACATTCCTCTGTTAACCGGTGCATCCCATTACGACCGCACACTTCAACAGCCATATAATGCCGCTTTCTTCCTGCAGCCCAATCGAATTGAGATCCCCCACTATGCCAAAATGCATCTGGTTCCTTTTGGGGAAAGAACCCCCTATCGCGACCGCATCCCTCTTCTGGGGCAGATTGATTGGACCAAGCTAACTGGAGATCTGGGTCCGGCGGAATTTGCCCCCGGACGCCAGCGAACTATTTTCTCACACGAGCGCGCCAATTTTGCCGTGCTAATATGCTTTGAATCGGTATTTCCCGATCTTGTCCGTCGTCACGTGCTAGCGGGAGCACAGGTGCTCATTAATATCACCAATGACTCGTGGTTTGGGCGCAGTGCGGGGCCCTATCAGCACGCCCTGCTCAACGCCATGCGAGCCATAGAAAACCGCGTGGCGATTGCACGCAGCGCTACGAGCGGACAGTCGCTCTTTATCGATCAATTTGGACGTCGCTACCAAACGAGCGAAATCTTCACTGAGGCCGCACTTGTGGGCAATGTATCTGTGGCGCAAAGCGGGTCTTTTTACAGCCGCAACGGAAATGTGTTTGCACACAGCTGCCTCCTATTTTCCGCTTTCTGTTTTATCGCTCTACGCGTGAGAAACCGCACAGACCTATGACAGATAAAAGCTCTTATCCCGTTGAAACAGACGGAAAAGACGGCTCCTTGCAGCCCTCGGAATCGGGCGATATGGCCTTCCTGGATCACCTCGAAGAACTGCGCTGGCGTATTCTTCGCTCACTAATCGCTATTCTACTGGGGGCTATTGTGTGCTTTGCCCTGTCCGATGGCGTGATGAAGTTGTTGATAAAACCCTATGAAGAAGCAGTTCTCAGCTTGGAGAACCAGCGGTCACCCGGCGTGGTATCTGCTATACAATCTCTGGTGAGTGGCTGGCTGGGTATGCCGCAGGAAGAGCAGAGCACTGCGGCAGATGTTTCCGAAATACCTCCTGCTCGGCGCCTGCAGGCCCTGCGTCCAATGACCTATTTTTTCATCAACCTGCAGATCGCCTTTATGAGTGGATTCGTGCTGGCCTTGCCCTATATGTTACTGCAGATATGGCAGTTTGTAGCGCCTGGTCTGCTGCGCACGGAAAAGCGCCTAGCGCTGCCCATCTTATCGCTGAGTGTTTTGTGTTTTGCCATTGGAGCACTGATCGCCTACCTACTCGTCTTACCAATGGGCCTCCGCTTCTTTCTGGCACTTGAACCACCAGACATGACGTCTCAATGGTCTGCCGACGAGTACATCAGCTTTGTTCTTCGCCTTATTTTTGGCTTTGGCATCGTGTTCGAGATGCCCGTAATGGCGCTCTTTCTATCTAAGGTCGGCGTTCTAACCGCCGAGACGATGCGGCGCATACGGCGGTACGCAATCGTCATCATATTCATACTTGCCGCAATTATTACGCCCCCCGATCCGGTCTCACAGCTCATGATGGCTCTCCCTCTGCTCTTGCTATACGAGCTCAGCATATGGATCTGCAAGGTTACAGCCAGAGATCGGAAAACCGCAAAGAGCGATTTAGAAAAACGCGACCCATGAGAACGCACAAGGGGCGTCGCTCGTATCGCGAGCGACGCC
>CALDFW010000149.1 GCA_937942165.1 uncultured bacterium
GCAGACGTTTTACTGGCTCAATTTCGACGGGAAGCTCGGCTTTATGGATTTCTGCGGCGAGCAGTACTTTAGCTGGGTGCGCAACAATCGCGTGCTAGTGCGCGGTGAGCGCGGGGAAATCGTCAACGACCAGGTTGCCCACCTAAAGGACTTCCGCACCCCGCTCTATTTGGACTTTGTTCGCCACGTCGCCGGTGGTCCTGGCAACCTCGAGGGACACTACCTCAAAGGGATTCAACTGGGTGCTGAATGGGTGTATGAAACTCCACTCGCCGGGGCTCCGTTGGCCGATGATGAGGTGGCCATCGGTGCGCTCATGCTAGGCATGGCGGACTATGTTGAGGGGGGCGTGCCGCCCTACCCGCTCGCTGAAGCCTGTCAGGATCACTATCTGAGCATCACATGTGCTCAAGCACTTAAAGAAGGTCGCTCGCTGAGAACGGAACGACAGCCTTGGGCTCAATAGAATCCGACGAGCTGGTGGCCTAAGGCCCCGGCTCGCTCTCTATTGAGACTGGGCTGTCTTTTCGTATTCGACGCGAATGCGCTCGGCTTCGCGCGGAGGGAGTGGAAAAATCCATCCGCGGTTTTGAATAATAGCTTTGGCCAATTCTGGCGGGATGGCAACAATCAGTTCGGGTTCAATGGAAAAACGTCCGGTAAAGCCGCCGATGGCGCTGCGTGCGTGCACGCCCGAATAGCTGCTGTCTTCGCCGTCAACGGCAAAGGCGCCCGTTCCGCCTCCGAATACCGACTGCCAGCGGCTGGAAAACCCGTTCATTACGGCGGGCGCTCCGTCAAATGCGACGTCCGTAGATACGACCATGCCCAGTCCTTTGACGGTGTAGAGCACGTCATTTAGATCGCCTCCTTCTCCGCCACAGACGAGCGACCAGTGCAGGCGGCCGATCATCGCATCGGCAATAAACTGTGCGGCTTCTTGGCCTTCTCCTATGCGCTTTGGATCGTCGTACATTTGACCCGGCCCGTAGCCATAGCCCGAAATATAGACTAGGCCCGATTCGTGAAAGGTGATCGTGCAGATGTTGGCGCCCTTGAGGTCGCGGTTTATCCAGCTCTCAAAAGTGCCCAAGTCGAGGCGTAACTTCTCTATGCGCTCATAGACGTCAAAGTCGCGTCTGAGATGCTGTGGAATGATCGAGTTGTCGTAGAAATGTCCCATTGATTCGGTGCTCCTTTTAGTGGCTCAAGAAGGTCGTAACGCGACTCAGTATTGCATGGCGACGTCTCTGTGTCAACTCTGGACGACCGTTGGTGAGTGGACTATTTTTGCGGCCCGTTGAAAAATCATAAAGAGAGGTTAAGGATATGAGCACTTTCTGGATTGAAGATGGACAGACGATGCTGTTTATCGGCGACAGCATAACGGACTGCGGTCGCCGCGGCGCGGAGATGCCGCTGGGTAGTGGCTATGTGCGGCTCTTCACCGAGCTGGCAACGGCGCGCTTTCCCGATCGCGATATTGCGTATATCAACAAGGGTATCGGTGGTAATCGCGTTACCGACCTCAAAGAGCGCTGGCAGGACGATGTGCTCTTTCACAAGCCGGATCGCCTGTCGATCAAAATCGGCATAAACGATTTACACAGCCATTTGCGCAGCCCCCAAGACGGCGTTTCTCCAGAGCTGTTTGCCAGCGTATACGACGAAATTCTGGGGCGCACGCGCGATGAGCTAAACTGTCCGCTGCTGCTGATCACTCCGTTTTATATCTCGACGGATCGCTCGGGAGGAACGTTCCGTGCACAGGTTCTGTCGCTCCTGCCGCGCTATATAGAAACGGTGGAAGCAATGGCGGCAAAGTACGACGCGCGCCTGGTTAACCTGCACGACATTTACCAGAAGCATTTGCAGTACCGCGATGCCGATACGTTTTGCCCGGAGCCTGTTCATCCCAACCATACCGGACATATCGTTATAGCAGAGGCGCTTATGCAGGCTATGACGGAGTAGTGAGTAGGGCGTGATGAGGGTAGAGAAAAGACGCAGTGTGACGGCACGCCTCTCCGGAGCGCGTGCCGTCGTGCGTTGGGGACTAGTAGGCGCCCTGAATACGGCCGTACCAGCTGTAAAGCGGGTCGTTTAGATCTACCATATATGAATCCATGCGTTTCATAAGGTCGCGTCGCACGGTCTCGTATTCGGGCTGTCCGTAGACGTTGTTGAGCTGGTAGGGATCGCGCTCTAGGTCATACAACTCACCTGGATCGCCCGAGTTAAAAGTGAACTGGTGCGTGCGCGTGCGCACCATGCGCTGGTTGGCAACGGTAAAATGTTGGTCAAATACGCAGTATACCTCTTCGCGTCCATTGCTGTATGGACGCCCTTCTATCGCCGGTAAGAAAGAGGTGCCGTCCATATGTTCGGGCACGTTTAAACCAGCTGCGTCAAGCGCCGATAGCATGACCTCCTGTAGGTAGACAAACTCATCGCAGGAGCCGCCGGGTTTCTGGCAGTTTGGGTGGGCCACAACGAGCGGAATGCGGTAGATCTCGTCGTACATGAACTCGCCCTTTTCGATTAGCTTATGTGCGCCCAAGCAGTCGCCGTGATCGGCCGTATAGACGATAATCGTATTGTCGAGCTGTCCAATCTTCTCTAGGTGGGCAACCACTCTACCAACCATGTCGTCAAGCAGCGTGCAGTGGCCAAAGTAGCGCGCGGCAATTTCTTGGAAGCCCTCCCATCCGTAGTCGCCCAAGCCCCATAGACGCTCGATGAGCTGCTGGCGGTAGGGCTTGTCTGCGAAGGTTTCGCGGTAGCTGGGATGCTCGGGAATGTCTTTGGGGTCGTACATAGAGAAGTAGGGTTCGGGTACCAGCGAAGGGCTGTGTGGTCCCCAAAAATTAGCCCACAGGAAAAACGGTTCATCGCCGCGGCCAATTTCGTCGAGCACGCGAATCGATTCTTCTGCTACAAAGTACTCTATACACGATTCGACCGGTCCATCGTGCAGGGCGAACATTTCCTGCGCCTGATTGGAGGGATTTGTGCCGACGTAGCGTTTGGATACGCTGGGTGCCGGGTCAAAGCCGCGTTCTTTGAGGTAGTCTGCGTAGGGATTGTGCCCGTGCGGGCGGGCGCCAAACTGCAGGCCGGGCAGCACGCCCGATCCGGGAAAAGCATAGCCGAGAAAGTCTTGCCCGACAAAGCCGTAGCCGCTGGGGCCGGTTTCCTCGTCGACGTGCCACTTGCCGGCATAGCCGCAGCGATAGCCGGCGTCCTCTAGGTAGTGGTTTACGCCGCGCACGTCCTCTTTGAGACACAGGCCGTTGCCCGTAACGCCGTGTTTGTGTGGGTAGAGCCCGGTGTAAAAAGAGGCGCGGGCTGGAGAGCAAATAGCGGTTGGCGTAAAAGCGGCATCAAAGCGCGTCCCGCGAGCGGCGAGGGCATCGATGTTGGGGGTTTTGCAGATGTCGTTCAGCCCGTAGGCCGACACGGTATCGAGGCGTTGCTGGTCAGACATGAGGACGACGATATTGGGTTTCTTCGACATGATGGCTCGTTTTGAGAACGGAAAAAAACGCGTTTTGCGCGTCCTCTGTGGTTGAGAGTTACTACGTAATCTGGATCTACTCCGGTCGTGCTCGTCGTGACGGAAATAGGCTTGGGTATGAGTAACAAATCGCAGAGATATGGGCAAGAGAGTTTGGTTGACGAGACGGGACCGGCGCGTCTAGTATGTGAGAGGCGTGTCAACGACCCTTGGTCGCTAAGATCAGGTCGTATTTTCAGAGCAAAGAGCGCGGGGTGGGTCGGTGCCAATTCGACGTACACGCGCATCAGAAAGCACCTGAGGTAGGCGTATGGAGTTTATAAAACAGGCACCAGCCATCGAAAAGGCGGTGGATCAATCGATCCGCGAAACGGTAGAGGCCATGTTGCAGACCATCGAGTCGGGAAGGGAATCTGCGGCGCTTGAGTTTGCACAAGACTTCGATGGCTGGAAGGGCGACGTCGTGCTCTCCGATGAGAAGCGCGCGGCGCTGGTGGCCCAAGTGCCCAATCAAGTGCGAGAGGACATTGAGTTTGCCTATGCCCAGGTCAAACGCTTTGCCGAGGCCCAGCGCAGCAGTCTAACCGAATTTGAAATTGAGCCCGAGCCCGGAGTCCGCCTAGGGCAGCGCGTGGTGCCCGTACAGTGCGCCGGTTGTTATGTCCCGGGCGGACGCTATGCCCACATCGCTTCGGCCATCATGAGTATTGCAACGGCCCAAGTTGCCGGAGTGCCCCACATTGTCGCTTGCTCGCCTCCGCATGCCGGCTCCATCCATCCGGCCATTGCCTACGCGATGGATCTGGCCGGCGCCGACAGCATATTGGAGATAGGTGGTGTGCAGGGCATTGCAGCCCTGGCCTATGGTCTCTTTACGGGACGGGAAGCAGACGTGGTTGTGGGGCCTGGTAATGCCTACGTAGCGGAGGCGAAGCGCCTGCTCTTTGGACGGGTCGGTATCGACGTGCTGGCTGGGCCCACCGAATCGGCCATCATCGCAGACGACAGCGTCGACCCGATGACGGTTGCCATTGATCTCGTGTCGCAGGCCGAACACGGACCGAGTTCCCCCGTTTGGTTGTTTACTACATCGGAGGATTTAGGCGAGCAGGTTGCGGCGATCGTGCCCAAGCTGGCTGCCGATTTACCCAGCGCAGAGGTCGTATTGGCCGCTTGGCGCGATTTTGGCGAGATCGTGCTGTGCCTAGAGCGCGAGGAGGTAGTGACAGTTAGCGATCGCTACGCGCCAGAACATCTGCAGGTCATGGCCAGAGATTTAGACTGGTGGAAGGGTCGACTGCGGAATTACGGTTCGCTCTTTTTAGGAGAGGGTAGCACCGTTACGCATGGAGATAAGTGCTCTGGCACCAATCATATCCTGCCAACAGCGGGTGCTGCGCGCTATAGCGGAGGGCTTAGCGTGCATAAGTTTATGAAAGTTTTGACCTATCAAGAGATTGATGCACAGGCTAATGAAAGGTTCAGCGCCGTGGGGTCGCGTATATCGCGAGCCGAGGGGATGGAAGGCCATGCGCGTGCCTGTGACTGGCGTTTAAAAACGTATTTTCCAGATCGAGACTGGCCTTTTGAGGTCGCGGATATAAAGCGCTATGACGGAAAGCAATGAAGAGATTCAATAAATCTTTTACGCAACAAGAGCCGATTCCACAAAGAGGTGTCCATCGCGCCGTCCAGGTGCTGCAGTCGGGGCGCCTACATCGCTATAATACCGAACCCAACGAGCAGGGGGAGACGGCTCTTTTTGAGGCCGAATACGCCCAGTACCAGGAGGCCCGTTACTGTCTAGCCGTTACGTCCGGCGGACAGGCGCTGCAGATTGCACTGCGCGCAGCGGGTGTGTGCTCCGGTGATCGCGTGCTGGCCAACGCCTATACACTCGCACCTGTGCCGGGTGCTATATACGCGGTTGGTGCCGCGCCTGTATTGGTAGAAATCGGAGACGATTGGTTAACCGATATGGACGATTTACGGGAAAAAGCCCGGACGACTGGAGCGAGGTACTTGCTGCTTTCGCACATGCGCGGCCACCTAGCTGATATGGAATCAATCTGTGCTCTTTGCCGTGAATTGGGCATTGTGCTTATCGAGGACTGTGCGCATACGATGGGAGCGCAATGGCGGGGAGAGAAATCCGGCAACTTTGGGGCGGTTGCCTGTTTTTCTACGCAGACTTACAAGCATCTGAATTCGGGCGAGGGTGGTATTATAACGACCAATGATGCGGAGCTCGCTGCGCGTGCCATCGTGCTATCGGGGTCTTACATGCTCTATGAACGACACGGTGCCGCTCCTCCAGTTGACGCGTTCGAAGCGATTCGACTGGATACGCCGAACTGTTCGGCGCGGCTCGACAACCTGCGGGCCGCTATTTTGCGGGTTCAGTTACTCAATCTGGACAGACAGATTGAGCGGTGGAATCTGCGCTATCAGATCGTGGAGAACCGGCTGCGCAATAGCTCTGGAATCCGTATAGTGGAACGATCTTTGGACGAGTCGTATGTGGGTTCATCTATTCAATTTCACGTCGAAGGATTTCCCGTAGACCGCATTCCAGATTTTATAGGAAACTGCCAAAAACGAGGCGTTGAACTCAAGTGGTTTGGTGCGGATAAGCCGGTCGCCTTTACGAGTCGCTACGACAGCTGGCGCTATTTAGGAGCGCTGCCGGAGTTACCCAAAACGCTGAAAGCGCTGTCTACAACCTGTGATATGCGCATCCCTCTCACGTTTAGCGAAGAAGACTGTGGGACAGTTGCAGACATCATCGCCGAAGAGGCCGCATGCCAAGCGCAGAGCGCCTCGAGCGCGTAAACTGTATAAGTGTATTACACAGATGGTTGGCCCAATGAATAAAGGCTTTGTAGTGGATACTACGGGAGCGGACAGCAGTTTTATACGGCCCAGCGATAGGAGACTCATGCGGGGAAAGGTGGGTCTGCTTGCGTGCATATTATGGCTGGCCTGTGCGCCTTCCTCTGAGCCGCCAGCAGAAACGATTCGGCCTTCGGATCCGGCCGACTACGTTCTGGAACTCACGCAGGGCGGAGGCGTGGCTGGTTTGTACAAAACGTATCGTCTGCGCGCAGACGGTTCGCTGGAATCGCGCCAGCGCATAGGGCGTAGCGATTCGCTGCTCTGGAAGGCGCGTTTAGACATCGGAGAGGTGGCGACCTTACGGGATGTGCTGTTGGGAGAAGATGTCTTGCGACTGAGTGCTAATGGGCGGGGAAACAGGACGGCGTTCGTGCTGTATGCGGTGGGAGCCGACACGGTGCGTTGGTCGTGGGATATGAGCAGAGAGGTTCCCGAGCCTCTCGGTGCGTGGTTTCGGCAGACCTGGCAGCTGTGTGCGTCGCGCGCACCCCATTGAGGAGATAGACCGCAAAGCGAAGGCCCCGCGCTTAAGCGCGGGGCCTTCGCCCTATTGACGATATGGGGCGTGTTAACGCGTTTCGCTGCGGAGGTCGAGCCATGCCATCTCCGCTTCGCTTAGGCGGTTTTGCAGGGCCTGCAAGTTGGACGCAATTTCGTCGCTAGTTGCGCTGCCGACCAGCGCATAGATGTCGAGGGGAAAGCTGAGGACGTAAGATAGGGCTATTTGTGGCACGGTTAGCCCCTTTTCCTCGGCCAGTTCCCAGGCGCGGTCTAGGCGCTTGAAATTCTCCGGATAGTAGTAGGATTTGGGCATGGAGCCGTCGAATTGGTCGCGGACCTCTTCGGCATTGGCGCTGGTAATT